>NZ_JCAALS010000008.1:0-216401 GCF_059686975.1 Paenibacillus xinjiangensis
TCACCCTCTCAGGTCGGCTATGCATCGTCGCCTTGGTGAGCCGTTACCCCACCAACTAGCTAATGCACCGCAGGTCCATCCATAAGTGGCAGATTGCTCCGCCTTTCCCAATTCGGCCATGCGACCAAATTGCGTATCCGGTATTAGCATTCGTTTCCGAATGTTATCCCAGTCTTATGGGCAGGTTACCCACGTGTTACTCACCCGTCCGCCGCTAACTATCAGGAGTGCAAGCACTCCATCAAGTCCGCTCGACTTGCATGTATTAGGCACGCCGCCAGCGTTCGTCCTGAGCCAGGATCAAACTCTCCATTTAGGTAGTTCGACTTGCTCATCACTTGTTTATTGCTTCTCCATAAATTCCGTGGAATCTATGGGGCAGTTTCGCTCGTTGTTCAGTTTTCAAAGAACAATTTCTCGTTCATTTTGTTTCTCGTCAACCGGCGTTTTTCTCAGCGGCGACTTTTATAATATATCATAGTTGCCTAGGTGATTGCAAGCATTATTTTTAAGTTATTCGACATTTTTTTCAATCCGTCTTTTTAACTTTCAATGCCTGCGTCAAAAGCGGCGAGAGTTAATATATCACGGAGGCTATTTCTAAGTCAAGCGTATTTTCAAAAAAGTTTATTCTCACTGCAATTTATTCTGAACTACCCTTATAAACCGAGTTACCGACGAGGTTATAAGGATGAAGGAAAGAAAAAATGCCTGCTGCACCAATGCGCAGATCAGGCATTTCATCCATATCTTACTCATTTAGCTTATACCGCTATGGACATATAGCGAAGCTCTATAGCTTCCGAATCCCCGTTCGCCGGTATTGCAGCAATTTCTCTAATGTAGGAACGCTTGACTAGGTTTTGAACAACCACTAGTAAATCCAACTGAAGCACCTCAATAGAAGGATGCTCTTGCAGCTCCCGGATACTCCATGGCTCCTGCCGGCTTTTTAATATATGAAATAAAAGAGAGCAGCTCTCCTTCATTTTGTTCATAACCGTAAATTCGCATGCAAGCATGACAAGCTGAACCCGCTGTTCCAAAGTCTCAGGACTCGCTGCCAGCTCCTCATAAAGTTTGTAGACGCCCGGATGAACGAGTCGGATCTGCCGCCATACTGCTTGCTCAGGCTGGTAGCCTTCTTCTATTAGAACAATGTGAGCCCAATGATGCAGAGCCTTGAGAATATGACTATTTGCATCCAATACATTATGATTCTCCAAATCATGCTTCGCCATCAGATAGCTGTTCAAAAAACCGGAAAACTCAGAAAAACGTCTTTGTTCTTTCATGTCATCCGGAAATAACATTAAACGTTCGCGCATATTAGACAAGTAACTGCTGCGATCCAATAAAATCTCCCCCCGAATAATCCATTGGATAATACTCTCGTCCACTCCAGCTGATGCCACTGGTTGAAACAGTCAGAATTTATCTTTCGAATTATAATACATTGGCCAGACATTTATAGCTAATCAATACCAATTAAGCTATAATAATAGCTACGGTTTATCCTTTTTCGACAAACTAGGTACGGTTTCCTGCTATACGAATAAGAAAACCGCCTTATTCTCATAAAGTTAAATCTTTACAGAGAGGAATGGGAAAGTGAATAAGATCTTTTTCAAATCAGCTAAAATCAATGAGTTTCGTCTGTGGGGTCTTGTATTTACCTTGGTTGGCATGGGAGTTATGATTCTCGGAACGGGAGGAATCATCTGGTGGGGACAAGCTGGTAAAATATTCGCCGCTATCTTCATGGTTCTCGGAATGATTTCGTTGTTAATCAGCGTTGTCGTGTATTTCTGGGCGGGTATGATGTCCACTAGCGCAACAATGCTCGAATGTCCGGAATGTAATCGTCCAACGAAAATGCTGGGCAAGACGGATCGCTGTATGTATTGCAAAACAATTCTAACACTAGATCCGGCGCAGGCTACTCACGCCCCGGCAGAGTAATTATCACACAAGAAGCCCCCTGCTTGAGTTCGAGCAGGGGGCTTCTTGCTATTTTATCAAGTAGATGGATTATTATGGCCGTAGGTTCAATGCTTCATCAATCGTCTTCCATATCGCTTGTGTCTGGAATGATCTTTGCCAAGTAGCTACACCAGCAAGATCATACTTGCGTACGAGCGCAACCCTTGATTGGATCGAAACATCATCCTCAATCCAAATGCGATTCAGAGCTCCGTCTTCCTTATATTCTACATAATTCTGCCCCGTCTGCTCATCGAATTCAGCCGTCAGCTTCTTGCTTGATACAATTTCCTTCACACGGTCCATCCCTACCGCCTTAGAAGTTACCTTCACCCCGCCACTATCGTCGGTCTTCTCCGTCCATATACGGGTATATAGCGGCATACTTAGAATGAGCTTGCTTGCTGGAACCCCATCCTCCTCAAGAATACGAGTAATGGAATTCTCAACCCATGGCAGTGATGCAACCGAGCCTGCCTTCGGACTGGAAGCCCAGTGCTCATCGTAAGCCATAACCATCATATAGTCGACAATACGACCAAGTGAAGCCCGGTCCAGGAATAGGGACCACAGCTCGCTGTTAGACTTGGGTGTCACATCAATGGAGACGACAAGCCCCTGCTCATGCAAAAGAGGAGTAAGCTCTCTAACGAACTGAACCAGATTCTCCTTGTCGGCTGTCCTTACATTCTCAAAATCAATGTTGATGCCCTGCAAATTATATAACTCTGCAAAAGCGAGAAGCTGCTGGATCATCAAAAACCGTGTATCCACGGATCCGAGTGCCTCCGTTGTCCGGTCAGGGTCGAATCCATTGCTGAACAGCGCCCACACCTGCATGCCTTGCTTTTGAGCCCAGCGAACATAAGCAGGGTCAGCCTTGCCTTTTATAGTCCCTTTGCCATCCTGCAGCTCAAACCATGTCGGGCTTACTACATTAACACCCTGCATGCTGCCGATTGCCGTAGGATCAGGATTGCGCTCATACACCGCTTCCCATGTCATATTAATCTTCTTGCCCAGTACCTTCCATGCGACAAAAGCTGGCTCGCGTTCGGGCTCTGGCACCTTCTCTATACTCGTTAATGTTCCGCTTGCTTTGCTCATATAGCCTGGTTGTCCCTGCGGTCCCTGGACAAGAAGCCAACCGCCTTCCTCACCCCAGACACGAATGGTATCCCCTTGAGGGACTTTCTCTACAATTGGCGCACGAATCGTTGGCTCGGAGCGAATCGCTGCCCCTTTGCTAGGCTGTGCTTCAGCCAATTGAATAGCTTCTCCTGCCTGCATCAGCAGAACGATCCCCGAGTCCGACTTATATTCTGCTTTTAGACCATATAGCTCCTCTAAAGGGGTTACAGGAATATAAACGGTATCTTCCTTCACTTCTGCGCCGATGCGCAGCTCATAAGGCTGCTGATTAACAACAGCCGTTAATGAATCCGTCTTAAGCCGCAGCACCTTGTCCGTCGTGGTCAGTACAATGGAGCCGGAGGCTTGTTCATAATGGATAGGCCCGTCCTCTCCAAGAACCTGCTGCAATACCGTAAGCGGCAGCTTCACTTCATCATTCTCGATAACAGCGCCTTGCTCCATCACTTTCCCATCTACAGTAATCGGATACTGGACCTCATATGAAGGGACAACTATGTCATTATTAGGAATATATTTTAGATAGAACAACCATCCGCCAAGCACCATGCCGACAAACAGGAAGAACAACAGCACATTCCTTACTCCACCACCTCTTCGGCGGCGCGGCGCCCGGGTGTACATCGTCTCCAATCTCTCACACTCCTATAGAAGGATAAGCCCCTGCATAGGTAGGCCTTATCCATTATTGTTGTTGTCTAAAAAAAAAGCGTGCATATCCGCGAGTTACCGCATCCTTGCACGCACGTCATACGAACACTACTTCAAGCTTGCTTCATGCTTCTTGTCAACACAGCTGGAGCACACCCCATAGATTTCCATGCGATGTCCTTCAACAACAAATCCTGTCTTGCTCGAAGCTGCACGTTCCACTTCAAGCAGGGGAGGATAATCAAAGTCAACAATTTGCCCGCAATCTTTGCAGATCGCATGATAATGATCTGACAAATCGGCGTCGAACCGACTTGATCCATCGCCATAAGTTAATTCACGAACGAGACCCGCTTCTACGAATAACCTTAAGTTATTATATATGGTCGCCACGCTCATACTTGGAAAAGTAGGAAACAGCGCCTTGTAAATTTCGTCAGCTGTCGGATGAGACAGGGAATTCATCAAGTGGCCTAATATGGCGTGACGTTGCGGGGTCATACGGACGCCATTCATCTTTAACTGTTCCAGTGCCTGGTTAACGCTGACTGCTCCCATTCCCCTCACGCCCTTCTGAGTAGTTAGAACTATTGTACGTTCATTTAAAATGTTTTGTCAATGAAAGCGCTCATAATGCTTATTCATAACGCTCGATGAATATGCTATTCGTCGCATTAACCTGAATGCGGTACGTTCCTTCACCAACACTGCCTCTTATCGTTTTTTTACTAATAGATAGGGGAAGGTCCGTCGTAATTGATCCGAAGGTAACAGAGCCATAGACAGAGAAATCGCCATTCTCCGGTACTTGCAGCTTGATCTCGCCCACTGAGCTATCTACATCCCAATCACCGCCGACGACCGGGCTGATCAGCTCGATACCCCCATTTAACGTATCCGCGTTAACCGATGAGCCTGCGCCGACGATCCGTATTTTACCATTCTTAGTCTCGGCTTCGATGCTGCCAGTCACTTCATTGAGCTCTAAGCTTCCGTTGATCGTTGAGGCCAGCATATCCCCTGAAATATCGGATACTTTAATTGTACCATTTTTCGTGGAGACATCCGCACTTCCCGTAATTTGGTTAACCGTGATACCGCCATTATTGCCTCTCACCTCTACCCGCCCAACGATGTCTTCAACAATGATGTCACCGCTGGAGCCCTTAAGTGCAAGTCCTCCTGGAACAACCAAGCCGCTGGCCTCTATCGCACCATTACTTACATCGATCGTTAAGGACAGCTGAGGTGCAGTAGGGATCATTTCCTTTTCCTCGATCTCTAAATCCGTAGAAGTATCCGATTCCGTCGCGATTGGAGGCTCATTGGATTCGACCCCTTCGTCCTCAGCATCTCCCTGTTCATCTGGAGCCTGCACATTTGTCTCATCTGTTATGATCGGTTCTATAGCCAGCTTCGGAATCGTTATAATCATATTTATTCGTGGCTTACGCGTTCCGTTCGTACCATAAGGCTCGCCAACCGCTGAGATTAATTGCTTGTCGCCATCGGTATTAGCCTCAGCATAGGTCTTGTCCGCAATGCGATCGGCTTCCTCTTGGCTGTCAACATCAACCCATACCTCTGTCTTAATAGTAATCTGATTCGCATCTGTGGAACGGACGACCACTTGCCCATTCGGGTTCGTAATCTTCATGGCGGAGGTCGTCTCCTCGAGAGGAACGACTATTTGTTCTTTTGTATAATGATAGCCCTTTTCTTCGGCGTAGTCTGCAGCCCCATTAATATCGACGTATTGATCCAGCCAGCGGAAAGGCAGCTCGGCATATTGAGTAACGACATAAGCAGAGGCCGCAATAACGATCGCAATCATTCCACCTGCAAAATCAAGACGCAGAAGCTTGCTCCCTCTCTTATTGCGTACAATTACACTATAGGCAATGATTTCGGCACCGAGCAATATGAACACGACCGGCCACCATTGACCGAGAATGGCGATATCATTCCTGCCCTGGATCTGATCCCAGAGCAGCAAGCCGCCAACACCGATAATGAATACTGCTGATGTCATTCGGCCTAGCTTGAACATGTTGTCCGCTCCCCTCACCTGTCCTATTAACAGCAGTATGGCTACTGCCATCAAAATAGGACCAACGGCAAAATCCGCTAATTCATTCATCCATGGCAGAAGTGCAGCAGGCGGCTTAATGAGGAGCAGCAGCAGCATACCAGAAGCCATAATCAGTATTCCGCTAGAAACAGATAACCCTGAGGATGACTCTTCGGCCGTTCGTTCCGTACTCTGAAGAGCGTCGTATACGCTTATGAAATAGAACACTGGCAATGCAATTCCGAGATAGACGATGAACAATAAATGTCTAGCACCGTTCGCATCTGCCAAGCGGATGATGGCTGCCCCATCTAACAATAGACCAGCCATAAGCATTAATCCCCGCTGATAATGCCCCGTGTACAAATGTCCTGCCCCTGGTAGTAAAAAAGCGAATATTGCTGTAAGAATTCGGCTTTTCGGCCGATTTATTCCGAGCTCACCCAATGAACGCCCTCCATATGCTTAATTTGCTCGATTAAAGCCAACAAGGATTCGGCCTTTGGCAAGGTCACATAAAGATGAAGGATAAGCTGCTTAGTGCCGTTTACTTCTTCATCTTCTTCGAGCTTTATTTTCCGAATAATGATATGCCGTTCCGATAACAATGCATTAAGCGTCATCACAATCGTAGAATGCTCATCAGCCTGCACGGTAAGCGCATGCTCCCGCTTGGCCCTAATATATCTTTTCTCCAGCTTATTGAATGCCCATAGCGTAATCAGAACCATGCTGGTGGATACCGAGGCTGCAAAATAAAACCCCGCTCCGACTGCAAGTCCAATAGCCGCGACAACCCATAAGGAGGCTGCCGTTGTTAGCCCCGTTATTGATTTGCCTGTGAAAAGAATCGTCCCGGCTCCAAGAAAACCAACACCAGTAATAACAGCAGCCGCAAGCCGTGCTGGATCAACCCGAACGTTCGGCTCGTTGACGAAATCTGCAAAGCCATAAATCGATAGAAGCATGAGCAGACAAGAGCCTACGCATACCAGGATATTCGTCCTGAATCCCGCTGCGTGATTCGATTGTTCCCGTTCGAAGCCTACAAGGCCTCCTAGCAGCAGAGCAAGCAGCAGCCTAAGTGAAATATGCAATTCATTAATGTACCAAGGATTAGCAAGTGTATGTCCCATAGGCAGCCCGACCCTTCTTCAATAGCATCATTGTATCATAATTATATGCAGCTGAATTCCCAAAGCATGTATCTCTTCTATATATGCGAAAAAGGTGCCCAGCTGGTCATAGTTAGACCAAGCAGTGCACCTTCAAAGGCAATCGTTGCTTATTTCAGACGCTCAAGCAGAAGCTTGTTCACAAGTGCTGGATTAGCCTTGCCCTTGGTCTCTTTCATAATTTGGCCAACGAGGAAACCAATCGCTTTGTCCTTGCCTGCTTTGAAATCTTCAACAGACTGCGGGTTAGCTGCAATAATCTGATCAACGATAGCCAGAATTGCACCTTCATCACTAATCTGAACGAGACCCTGCTCTTCAACGATTTGCTGTGGACGCTTGCCTGACTCCAGCATCGCTTTGAACACGGTTTTGGCGATTTTACTGCTGATCGTTCCTTTTTCCAGCAAGCCAATCATCTCGCCAAGACCTTGGCCTGTAATTTTCACATCAGCAAGCTCAAGGCTATTCGCATTCAGATAACCGAGCAGATCACCCATAATCCAGTTGGATACAGCTTTTGAGTCCTTCGTATAGCTCAAGCTCTCTTCGAATAGATCAGCCAGCTTCTTAGATGAGGTAATAACCTCTGCATCGTATGATGGCAGATCATATTCACTCGTATAGCGAGCTTTACGCGCATCCGGAAGCTCTGGGATAGATGCTTGTACACGATCCTTCCAGTCCTGGTCAATGTGAAGGCGAACGAGATCCGGGTCTGGGAAATAACGATAGTCATGCGATTCTTCCTTGCCCCGCATAGAAATCGTCTTGCCTTGCGCTTCATCCCAGCGGCGAGTCTCTTGTACCACTAGCGCTCCACTGTTCAGAACCTCTGCTTGACGAAGCTGCTCATATTCTAGTCCGCGCTGAACACCACGGAAGGAGTTCATGTTCTTAAGCTCTGCACGTGTACCGAGCTTCTCTTGACCATATGGACGAAGACTGATATTCGCATCACAGCGAAGGCTGCCTTCCTCCATTTTGACATCAGAAACTTCACAGTAGAGCATAATCGCTTTAAGCTTCTCCAGATATGCCTTGGCTTCCTCTGGCGTGCGAATATCCGGCTCCGATACGATCTCAACAAGCGGTGTGCCGACACGGTTGAAGTCAACCAATGAGGCGAAGCCACCATCTACGTGAGTCAGCTTACCTGCATCTTCTTCTAGATGAAGGCGCGTGATGCCGATTCGCTTCGTTACACCGTTCACTTCAATATCAATCCAGCCATTCTGTCCGATCGGCTGGTCGAATTGCGAAATTTGATAGGCTTTCGGTGAATCCGGATAGAAATAGTTCTTACGGTCGAACTTACTAACGTCAGCAATCTCGCAGTTGATTGCCATTGCTGCTTTCATTGCAAATTCAACAGCCTGCTTATTAAGCACCGGCAGCACGCCGGGATGACCTAAGCAGACAGGACAAGTATGAGTATTCGCCGGAGCTCCGAAGGCCGTTGAGCAGCCACAGAAGATTTTACTATTCGTATGCAGCTCAACGTGTACCTCAAGCCCGACTACCGTTTCGTATTTAGTCGATTCTGACATGGTTTATTCCTCTCCCAGCTGCGGACGCTGTTTGTGATATTCGGTTTGCTGCTCGAACGCATGGGCCGCTCGCAGCACCGTCGCTTCATCGAACGCTTTGCCGATGATTTGCAGACCAATTGGCAAGCCGTTCGAAGATCCGCATGGAACGCTGATTGCAGGAACGCCTGCAAGACTGACCGGGATGGTACAAATATCATTCAGATACATCGTAAGCGGATCGCCAACTTGCTCCCCTAGCTTGAAGGCCGGAGTAGGTGCAGTTGGTCCTACGATGACATCAAATTTCTCAAATACTTGATCGAAATCCTGTTTAATCAGTGTGCGTACTTTCTGTGCCTTCAGGTAATAAGCATCGTAGTAGCCGGAGCTAAGGGCATACGTACCTAGCATAATGCGGCGTTTCACTTCAGAGCCGAAGCCTTGGCTTCTGGATTTGCGATACAGATCGATTAGGTTGTCCGGGTTATCCGCACGAACGCCATAACGAACGCCGTCAAATCGAGCCAGGTTAGAGGAGGCCTCTGAGGATGCCAG
The DNA here is from genome assembly GCF_059686975.1 of Paenibacillus xinjiangensis. Classification (NCBI taxonomy): domain Bacteria; kingdom Bacillati; phylum Bacillota; class Bacilli; order Caryophanales; family Paenibacillaceae; genus Paenibacillus; species Paenibacillus xinjiangensis. The sequence continues at coordinate 9,120 of NZ_JCAALS010000008.1, forward strand.
CAAATAATAAGTCGCAATCGCATACTCTGTATGCGGAAGTGAAACCTCTTCCCACGTCGCGCCCATGCTCTCATATACTTTGAGTGCATTCAACACTGCTTCTTTAACTTGCGGATCAATACCTTGGCCGAGATACTCCTTCGGCACGCCAATGCGCAAACCTTTCACATCACCAGTGAGCGCACTCGCATAATCGGGAACGTCGACCTTAGCTGATGTGGAATCCTTCTCATCATAGCCTGCAATTGCTTGCAGTACGTATGCGGAGTCTTCAACATTCTTAGTCAATGGACCGATCTGATCAAGTGAAGATGCAAAAGCTACGAGACCGTATCTAGATACTAGTCCGTATGTCGGCTTCAGCCCTACGATACCGCAGTAAGCTGCTGGCTGACGAATAGAACCGCCCGTATCGGAACCAAGTGAGAAATACACTTGTCCAGCTGCAACGGATGCAGCAGAACCGCCGCTCGAGCCGCCTGGCACATATTCCGTATTCCATGGGTTGCGAGTCGGATAGAAGCTCGAGTTCTCGTTGGAGCCGCCCATTGCGAACTCATCCATATTCAGCTTACCAATCGTAATCGATTGAGCTGCATGAAGCTTAGATACAGTAGTCGCATTATAGACGGGATTAAAATTGCTAAGGAATTGGCTTCCACAAGTTGTGAGCAGACCTTCCGTTACGATATTGTCCTTAATGCCGGCTGGCAGGCCGAACAATAGTCCGCGCTCAGCACCTTCCTGAAGCTGCTTGTCCATTCCAGCAGCTTGCTCACGTGCGTTGTCTTCATTAAGCGAAATAAAGGCCTTAATCGCTGGCTCTGTCTTCGCAATTCGATTATAAGAGGCATCTACCAATTCAGATACCGTTAGTTCTTTACTATTCAGCTTGTTATGTACATCCTGCAAGCGTAAGTCAAACAGTGACAACACAAGTCCTCCCTTCAAATACCCTAAGTTGATATTATTCTAATACTGCCGGCACTTTAAAGTGACCGTCTTCTTCATCAGGCGCGTTAAGCAGCACTTTCTCAATAGGCAGCGACTCGCGCGTTACATCTTCCCGCATGACATTCGTAATCGGCAGCACATGGCTCGTCGGCTCTACATCATCCGTATTCAGACTATTCAGCTTCTCCGCATATTTCAAGATGGCGTTAAGCTGTCCAGTAAATTGTTCCTTTTCTTCATTAGAAAGCTCCAGCCTTGCTAGGTTAGCAACATGCTCTACATCTTTTAGTGTAATGCTCATGGATGCTTCGTCCTCCCTTTCCAACCTTCATTCATTCTTCCCATTATAGCTCAGAATCGCAATTTGACAAAGTCTATTAAGGGCAGAAAGGGCCGCTCCCGAATGATCGGAATCGGCCCTGCCATGCATTCCCTTAAATCCAAGCCTTTAAGTTGACCTGTCTTATGAAATCTTCCTTGGTCTGTACATCATTGCTGACGAGCTCTGCTTCTACCGGTTCTTCCTTGCCCTTCATAATCCAGTTGAACAATTCCTCATTATAAGTCGATAGCGCATAATCGATAAGCGCCTCCCGCTCAACTCTGTCAACCTCTTCCTGAATCAGCACTTCCTCAAGCTCGACATCCTCATCAGGTATCAAATAATTCCGGTTGGCGGCGGGAACCCGCAGCACATAATCGAATACGTTGTCCGCATTGCGATCGTAAGCAATTATATAACCATACTCCCCAATGGGGAGATTTTGTTCGAAATGGTCGGCGATTATGACGACCTTTGCCCCTAAGCTCAGCATGTGTCTTCACTCCTGTCTATCAGCCGCTACTAACTACTATTATCCTACTAAAAAATAATAGCGGTGTCCAATAGAGAGTGCAAGTTTATAAGAGCTCTATCCTTTTAATTCTATATAGGGTGGTCGCAGCACTTAAGGCCATCGTGATAAAAGCCGCTGTAACCACTCCACCAAGCCCTGTGTAGTCTCCAGCCATGATGATATTGATGGATATAGTTGACAGCTGACCCGGGCTCCAAGGCAATACATTAGGGAGCAGGGATGCTGTCAATGCCAGCAGCATGATTACGCCCAGCGCGCTGAATGCCGCAGCGGCCGGACTGCGCAGCCAGGTACTGAAGACGATGGTGAAGATGCCAACAAGAGACAGCCATAACCCATAGATGATTAAGCCATTCCATGCGGTTGAAGCATCTACCTCTCCAAATAGCAAAGCCGTATAATACCAAGCTCCACAGTAACCAAGCGCTAAGGATCCCCACACGATTAACAGCATAGCTGTCCATTTGGAAGCTATATAAGCGTTGTAAGGCACAGGCTTCACAAGAATCATAGAAGCAACGCCAGAGTTTCTCTCTCCGGATACCATTCCCATGAATGCTAATGCTATTATTAAAGCGCCAACGGTTCCGAACTGCTGCAGCGTCTGAGCCAGCACTTCTTTTCCTTCAGGCAGGGGAATCTCTAATACACTTCCGGTAGGTAGGCTTCCTGCTGCAGCCAACAAATCCGGCAGAAAATAACTGGTGACAGGCTGGCTTATTCCTAACAATAGGAATACGAGCGGCATCCATATAAGCTTATAGCTGCGAATAAGCTCGAGCAGCTCCTTGCGACATAACACCATATATGCATTCATTCTGACACCACCTTCATAAACAGCTCCTCTAGCGTGGAATAACCGAACTCAAGCCGCGTAACCGGAATTCGATCAGCCGCCAATTGTGCCAGCAGCTCTTGCCTCGCTAGTTCCATATCATCGACGGTAATTTGTATGCCGTTATCCACTTGCTTAACTTGCTGTGCATGCTGTCCTGCATAGCCAGTGCGCCATAGGAGAGAACGCTCATCCTGCTCCGTGTGCAAGGTGATGACAGGCTTGCGGTAATCCTCACGAATTTGTTCGATAGAGCCCTGAAGCGCGATCGTTCCGTCCCGCATAATCAGCACATCGTCACACAGCTCCTCCGCGTCATGCAGGACATGTGTGGAGAATAAGACCGTCGTCTCCTTCTTCAGATCCCGCAGCAGCTCCAGCACCTCTCTTCTTCCGAGTGGATCAAGCGCAGAGACGGGCTCGTCTAATATGAGGAGCTTCGGTTTGTGAACAAGTGCCTGCGCCAGACCTAGACGCTGCTTCATGCCACCTGAATACCCTGATATTCTGCGTCCCGCAGCAGCGGCAAGACCAACCCTCTCTAACAGATTATCCGCCTGACGTCTCGCATCTCCTCCGCTCAGCCCGCATAATCTGCCAGCATAGATGGTAAATTCGCGACCTGTCATCCAGCCGTGGAAGGTAGGAGATTGCGGCAAATAACCAAGCAGCTCGCGAGAGCTTTCTCTATGTCTCACTCCGTTATAGGACAAGCTGCCAGAGGTCGGCTTCAGCAATCCGGTTAACATCCTAATGGTCGTCGTTTTCCCTGCTCCATTCGGACCTAGCAGAGCCGTACATCGTCCAGCTTCTATTGAGAAGCTAATTCCCGCGACCGCAGACGCCCCACCAAATTGTTTTTTTAGTTCATCAACTTGCAGTAATGGATGGGTCATCAGTCATTCCTCCTTCCGATAACAAAGAACAAGACTGGCCCAATAATACCGACAAATAAAATAATTAGCACCCATAGCCACTTCGGCCCGTTCATGCGATCAGCCTTTGCACAAGCGATTAGAGCAGTAACCATTAGAATCAGCTGTACAACTAGGACAGGAGCAATAAAGGGAATTATGGATTGTAATTCTTGCATAGTCAGTGTTCCTCCTTCATTTGCTTGCGTACCCTACGAGCAGAATAATAATCGCAATGAGCACGAATGGAATGAGAATAACAACCCAGCTCAGTGGTCTCGCCATATTGATGGTGTAGCCGATACCATGTCGCTTCTCGACAAATAGTGCAGCATCTGTTGGATTATAGTAAATACTGCCTAGCTTCCAATATTGATCCGCATCCATCGGAAGGATTGTCGTTTCTTCCGAGTATGGTGTCCTTTTGACACTAATCATCCTCGCTATAAAGAACGTACATACAGCAATAAGGATAACTAGGAAAGAGATGGCGCTGACTCCTGTGAAGCTGGCATTCGCCTCAGTTACACTGCCGACCTTCAATACGGAGAAGAAGCTTACAATCAGAAAGCCCAGCACTAACAAAAAGAGTGAGGATAGCTTGCGAAACTTAATCGTATTCACCAAAGAGCGCTCCGGCTGCAGCGGGTCCGTCTGCTGCTTGGATTTATCGGTCAACCAGTTGCAGAGCATGAACAATCCGATCATGAACAGCTGCATGAAAGTTAGATCAAATACAGTCATGAAGCTTTTGGTGGAGAAGGCATCTGCATGTCCTTGAAGGTCATAATGGGTAGCCAGCACATCTGGGATGGAGTCATAAATAGACACAAGATAAGCTGCAGTAGCTATAACAATCGCCAAGTGGATAAGGAACCAAGCATTCGAGTACACTTTTTTGCGACTATGAAAGGAGATATCAATGCTTACCTTCTGTGGACCTGCCAGCTCATGCTGCCAGCCCTGCTCCTGCTTCATCCTCTTGACCCACGTATAAAACACTAAATACATCGCACCGTGTATCACAATACTGAAAGCTACAGCGGTTAATATAGCAGCCATTAAGCGTGCTTCATTCAACCACGGTTGAAAAGCGATAAATAGCAGCAGTCCTACTACCGACAGTGCTACAGATATTGTTAAATAGCTTCTTTTCGTTGCTAAGATTCGTTCATCCTGTATGCGTGATACAGGTATAGCTACTCCAAAAAATATCGATTTTTTAGCTAAAAAAGGTGAAATCACGCTAATTAGGCTTAGTGGTATATAGCAGATCATTAAGAAAACAATCATTTCCAACATGCGAATCCACTCCTTTATTCTTCTGTTTGTCTGATGCTGTTATATAGACGAGCAATGATGTCCTGCATCTCTTCCTTAGGCAAGCCTCTACAAATAGATTCTGCAATAATCGGTCTAAGCTGCTGCTGAAGCTTGTTACGATAAGCATCGGTAACCTGAGGCAGCTGTTCATTCTGCACAATGACACCTTTCTTGCGATGAACCTGGATAAAACCGTCCTGCTTAAGAAGCGTATAGGCCTTGTTGACCGTGTGCAGATTAATGCCAATATCAGAAGCCAGGCTGCGCACTGAAGGCAGTGATTGCCCCGGCTGGAGCTTCCCACTCGCTATGCCCTCAATAATCTGATCCATCAGCTGTGTATAGATTGGGATGTCCGACTGTAAATCCAATTCAATGATCATATGAACTACCTTCTTTGCATTATTGTTTTATCTGTTATATTAATACTATAACAGATAAAACAATAATGCAATGTTATTCACCAAAAAAGGCAGTCGAGGTTGTATATCCTCGGGCTGCCTTGTTCATCCAAGCCTATGTCCTTCTATACCAGTTCCATACTCGCTCCACATCGTCACGCTCCAGGCAAGCTACACGATAATCCAGTGCGCTGCCCATTACATGAACGGATATCGTACGCAGATCTTTACGCTGCTGTCCCCGTGTTCTCTTCACCTTCATAGCAACAATCTGCGGCCTGCGAACAAGATAGGTCACCCTCGCTAGATTGCGCCCCCGCAGCGTGAGCTGTCCATTCTCTAGCTTCATTCCTGCAGCTTTGTAGCAGGACCACCGCCACCATGCCACTATCGGCAGCAGCAGCAGCGACCATAACCCGTCCTTATTAAAAAATCCGATTAACACTGCACAAGCTATCATTGTAATCATTAGTTCTATTCTTACATAGTAGAGGAGTGCCCGCCTCGGGGCAGTCTCACACACCTCTGCAATCTGCATCTGCGGAATGAATTCATGAATAACCTGCTGGAGCTCCCTCCTTGGCAGACAAGGATGCAGCATAAGCTGTTCTTTTTTGTCCGAGGAAACAACCTGAAGCTGAAGCTGTGCATACCCTATCCACTGCCGGACAATTCCTTCTTGAATGATGACAGCCTGAACCTTTTTCGGATCGAAAACATACGTCTTCTTATCAAGAAGCCCATAAGATACCGCTATTTGCTTGCCATCCTTCTGAACTGCAAATCCACTGTATTTCAGCACATACAAGATGATGGATAGCAGCCATGCAATGACTACTGCGCCTAACCCGAATATAACGATAGCCAAGTACCCTGGCAGCATGCTTGTAGACTCATTATAGAGGTTCTCCAAAAAATGCTCTGGAGCAAGCAGTCTAACTACATCATCTGCGAATGAGACAAGTCCCGCAACAAAAGCAGCTACCAGTCCAAAATTAAGGGAGGTGGCAGCAGCAAGGATAAGACCTCCTACGCCTAGTCTGATAGACGGTCCTTCCTTATCTGGTACGGCAGACGCTACAACAGCTCTTGCAGCAACACCGGACTGCTCCGGCTCTGCAGATGACCCCACATCAGCCTCGGGAGCACTTGCTCCGCGTCTTTGCAGCAGCAGCTTCCGCAGCTGTTCAGCATCCTTAACCGCCATTGCAGGAAGTATGCCGTCAGCCTTCTTATTCCCCCCTGGAGTTTCGATCTTCAATTGGGCAACTCCGAATAAGCGCGGGATAAAAGGCTGCTCCACATTAACCGAATGAATACGGCCGAAATATATCGTTTTCTCATCTAGGAACAATACGCCCCTCCGAATAACGATTCGATCCTCCTCTACCGCATAAGAAAACCTATGCCAATCGAAGAAACCATATGCAAGCAGCGCTGCTACGCCTGCCGTAATGCCAGCATACCAATACCAGCCCAGCTCTGACCAATGAACTCCTCTTAACAGGGTAATGAGCAATATGGGAATGAGACCCTTCACCGTCTGCAGCAGCGCGAACGAGACATATACCGGATGAAGCCTACGGCGCTCATTCATCCTGATCATCCACTTTCGCGAGCAGGCCAATACGGCGTTTCAGCTGCTGAGCCTGCAACTGCTTCAAGCCGCTAATACGGTGAGTTGTCGCAGCAGTCACAACTTCAAGGCTGGCAAGATCATATTTGCGCATGAGCGGCCCGCTCTCAAGCTCGACATGCTGTACGCGCACCATCGGGACCAGTACATTCTTAATGAAAATAAAACCAGATTGAATTTCTAATTCTTCCTCGAACAGCTCATATTGGAACCGTTCATACTTCCACTTCGGAATTAACCACACAAACAGTAATGCCGACAAGGTAGCAGCAGCAAGAGCAATCCACCCTGGCGTTAAGGTCCAGCCCTTCGATTCACCAATAATGAGATAGGCTAATACGATCAAATATATTATGGTATGCGTAATTAGTGAGCTTATCCTGTATACGACAATGTAATCTCGATCTAGTCTTTTGGTTAACGGACGATCCATTCCTTGGCCCCCTTATGGCAAAACAATCAATTGCTCTATCGTGCGCGTAAGTGGTCTTGGCGCCTCATTCGTAATCAAATAACTATTCTCGATACCGACTACACCTTGACTCGGGAATGTAAACTTCGGTTCAACAGCTATGACCATACCTGGCTCCAAGGGCAGATCGAATCCTTTGGCAAGCACCGGCCATTCATCAATCTCCAGACCAATCCCGTGACCAAGGAACTTGGCTTGATCAGCCCCATAGCCCATGAAATGAGCAGCTAAACCTGCTGAATCTGCATGCTTCAGCGCTTGCGCATACAGCTGCGAGCATGGTGTTCCTGCAACTAGATGAGCTTCCGCTTCGCGTATAATCGCTTCAGATACAGAATAAGCAGCAGCAAGCGGCTCAGGCAGCTCACCTATAACGGCGGTCCGTGTCTGGTCGATCACATAGCCGTCAATACAACAGCCGATATCAATAAGAATCGGTTCATTACGTTTGATTACGAGATTGCTGACACTTTGCGGAGAGGCTGCACCCAGCCCTAGTCCTCCTGCAGGGCCATCGAAATAGGTAGGGATAGCCGCAGCAGCTCCCGAAATAAGCATTCCTGTCGTAATTTCTTGGTTATAGCCGCGCATTCTCATCAACCCGATATGGCCGCGCAGCCGCAGCTCATATTCAATACGGGACATCCAAGCAGCCTCTGTGATTCCTTCACGCAGATCATTCAGTGCCTCAGTAAGCGCCTCATCAACTACTCTTGCCGCCCCTTCGATCCGACTAATCTCCCAATCAGATTTGACCATCCTTAAGCTGCGAATCATAGCAGAGCCATCTACAATCTGGCTATTCCCAGCCGTTCCTCCAATTATCTCAGATAGCTTCAAGTAGGTTTGAGCAGGCAGGACATCTAGGTCAGCTGCGATCTTCGAGCTCCGGTTACCTGCGAACAGCACTGGGAAATGCCGCTCAAGCGTCTGGCGAAGCTGGCGAAAAGCGCCTAATTCATAGACCGGTATCCCACTCTCCAGCTTCGCCCGCTCCACACTCCGTTTGACGAAGAAAGCTGGCTCGCCTTCCGCAGGTATGAAGGCATATCCATTCTGCATGGAGCCAGTGAAATAATATAAATCTACATTTTGTGTTAGGAGAACGGCATCCGTCTGTGTCCCACTGATCGTTGTCTGAAGCCGTTCTATTCGTTCCCTAATAATCTCTGTAGGAACTTCTTGTTTAATCATCATCATGTGCAAGCCCAACTCCCGAATCCAGAAATAACCCCCTTTTATTACAACAATTATATGATCTCACGTCAACTATCTCCCCCTCTTCATCCAAAAGTAAGCACAAGCTCCGACACTCCTCTTATGTACCATTCAATCGGTTCGAGCACCTGAAAAGCACGCGGATACTTGATCCTAGCGATCATAATGACACCAGGCTTACGAAGCGTTACCTCATATTCATAAGCATCATTGCGGTAGTGATAAGGGAATATATCATCTTCATTAATAACTTCAAATACGAGCATCTCAACCGGCTCCCGTACTGGTGAGTTAGGCAATGGCTTACCCTCGGAGTCCAGCAGCAGATTACTGCTGAGATAGGCCCATGCTGCTCGCTCTGCTGCATCTGGATCAATACGGATTATCCCTTCGGATAGAGCAGCAGAATCCAGCTGCTGGGCGGCAGCATGTGTCGCGCGATTGAGCGCATGCTTGCTCTGAACGAGCAGCTTCATAGCCAGCTCCTCATCCGTCTGCATCACATGAAGAGACATCCATATCGTCATCATCAATACAATCAGAGTCAGCTTGTACATTCCCGGTTTCTCCTTATGTGATGATCTAATATAAGCTTATGGCACATATTCACTCATTTTCATTCCGAATGCCCGCAGCCGCTTATCCGGAGCCGGAGGAGCCAGGCCGATCAATCGGTCGATCTGAAACAAGTTCTCATAAGGATAACTGACTGTAATCTTCATTCCGACACCGCGAGGCACGGGAGCTGATGGATTGCCAGCAGGCAATCCGCTCTCCGTAGTGATCTCGAACGCAACAGCATCTGGCTCCATGCCAAATCCACTCAATCTTTGCCGAGATTGCTCCAGCATAGCAGCGTCAATGTATCCGTAGCTGCCGCTCGCTCCTATCTCTAATAAATAATCAACCTCCTGCTGAAGAACGGCTTGCCGAACAATCAGAACATGCTTATAGATAGGAGAGAACATCAGCCAGCATAATATCGCTGCGAACAGGACGAATACAAGTATATTTTTCATGGGCTCATCTGCCTTACGTAAGAGCCAACGGCATCGCCGGAACGAGTAATCTGCTGCTTCATCCCGCCATCGCCTTCAGCAATGCTGTTGTACAGAATAACGACCGTAATGAGCAGCAGTACGGTTATTAGCAAGCTTCTCACGGTCAATCCCCTTTCTATTAGTTGCTAAGAAGCTGTCCAATTCGTGTGTTTGCCGCGTTCCCTTGTGTCTCAATCCGGTCGCTAGTTCCCGTAGAATCCTGAGCGATAATACCGTTGAACAACAAAATAACGACAACAAGCATCATGACAGTCATTAGTATATTGCGCATGCCATCACCTCCTCTCCTTACAATTATCCCTATCCTAAAGAGTCGAATAGCTTCTGCCCCTCCATTACCCATGGATATATGAATATTTGAAAGGTGTATAGAATGGGTACCCCAGCTAAAATAAACAAAAAGTACGAGGTAGATTCCTTGCGGCTCTCCTTGGCAAGTTCCAGCTTATCCTTATAATCCTGAATTCGTTCACGCAGCAGGCCGTAATAGGCCTCACTCTCGTGCAATCTTAACGAATCAATCGTCTCCACGAAGCTCATACCGTCATCTGTCCCTATTCGCTGCTTGAACCTTCGGAGCGCTTGTTCCGAGTCGTGGTACCACTCCGCAAGCATCCGTTCCAAGTCTCCCCGCAATGTACGTGTAAAAGGAACACATCGCATCAGCTTCGTATGAATGTGAAGCGAGGATTGCGCCAAATATAGCAGTTGATTGCTCATAATATAGATTTCCTTCGTTATCCGATAAGCACGAAGCTTCCCTACGGATCTTAGCCATGGCACATCCCAGTACAACGTCCCATAAGAAGCTAGCACTACAGCATAGATAAGCCAAATCCCCCCATCCTGCTGCAACGGCACCAGCAGCAGGATGATCACTATGCTTATGAGCATCAGCAGCAATGATCTGCGAACCGCTGCGTACCAACCGGCATCTGCAGTAAATCCACAGCTTGCGAGAAGCAGCTCACGTTCTTTGAATGATGGATGCTGCCTGTTCAATCGAAGAATACGAAGCCATCGGTCAGGTACCGGCTTGGTCCGCCACTGCATGGCCGATATATGAAGCCACCTCGGCTTGCGGCGTGGCAGCAGAAGGAGCAGCATAATTACCCCGATGAAGCCGAATATGAATTGTCCGATAAGCAAGCCCGTCCTTATTACCGTCTCTATCCAGAGATCCACACCCGCTCCCCCTTAGCCTATAAAAAATTAAGATTACATTTTTCTTCGAGACAGCCATAATCCCATTAAAAAGGAAGCAAAGATAAGCACGACCGCATTCAGCAGCATATCTCTGCCCAGCGGATCAACAATATAATAGTGGTACGAGTTACTCTTGTTGTAATGCATATTAATACCAATGAATATGGCTAGGAATAGAATCGGCGTAAAGTTCGCTACACGAATTTCAAGAAGCTTGTTCCGCTCCTGTTCATTAGCCCTCCTCGCCTTGCGCATATCCGTCAGAAGCTCCCTCAAGCTCTCAGCAACGGGGTTACCCTCCGCCAAAGCGACTCTAATAATATTAGCGAAGTAATCACTCCATACATGACCTAAGGATGCAGAGAAAATACGCAGACTCGCTTCATCATCACCCCGAACGGATAGATTACGGTACAGCTGCTCGAATACAGACTGCATCGGTCCAAGAAGACGCTGCTCCTCCACCGTACGCTGTAGAGCAACTCTGACCTGACTTCCTCCCGTGACCAAATAACATTGATAGAACAGCTCGATGGATGGAAGAAAATCCATCTGCATCTGCATTTGCCGCTGTACAAGAATAGTCCGCAGAGCAGCATATGGCATGAGGAATGCTACCAGCCCAAGTAACAGAATACCCTTGACACTCTGGAAGAACAGCCCTCCAACCGTAATCCCGCCAAGCAGCAATAGAATCGAGCAGACAACTAGTCCAGCAGGAGTCCATTTCAGCTGCATCGTCTCCAATAAATCTGATAAGTGATGATACAGTCTGCCTAGACGCCTCAGACGTTCTGTCAATCGTGAGCTTAAGCTTGCCTGCTTGCGAAAGGAAAGTCTCCCCCTTCGTTCCTGACTATCCGTCCACGCAAAGAGCAGGCTTGTCGAGCCTATAAACAATAAGCAGAACAATAAAATAATTCCTGCAACGATCGACAGATTAATCAATGCTGCACTCTCCTTGCTTCAGACGGATTGCAGCAGCCTCTGAAGGTAAGTTAGGGTACCGCCATTCCCCTGTCGATTCATCGAATACAGCCCAGTCACGAACTAGCACCTGGTCATTCATCCACCCAATTTCACTTATTCGAACAATAACTCTTCTTCCATTCCTATTACGCATCTCGATCCCAATCTGGGTAACATACTGTGCGATTCGCTTCATCAACCGCTCTGGACTCATGCTTCGCCCGTCCTGCATACACATATCCGTAATAGCCTCTGGCACATCCTCAAGTGTATTAGCATGCACCGTCGTCATACTGCCTGAATGCCCACGGGTACAGGCACGCACATAAATATTGGCATCCATATCGCGGATCTCAGCGTGGACAATTCTTTGTGGTGATTGACGCAGAGCAAGCTTAAAGGCTTGTACGCCATGATGCTGTGGATCATCCTCGTCCGTTTCATATTCAACTGTATTCTTGCTTGGGAAATCCCGACCGAGCATCATCTCGAAGCGGCCTTCTATTGTAATAATGCGTTCCTCATCAGGAAGCTCAGCGATTAATGCCTTCATCAGATGCGTCTTCCCCGAATTAGTTGGTCCGATAATAACAAGATTAAATCGCGCTTGCAGCACCTGCTGCAGCATCCGCATGATACGGTCATTCATCGTAGCGTAGGCAGGCTCGCAAAGCGTCTGCAGCTTAAAGCTTCTAACGGTGAAGAATCGAATCGTTAGCGTTGGCTTAGAGGTAAATCCGAAGCCTGTCATCGTCACACGGGAGCCATCCCGCAGCATGACCTCCGCCCACCGCTTACGAGGGTTAATGCGGTCATTGTTGTACAGCACCAGGTTTTGCTGAATTCGCTCGACATCCCGTTCATGCTCGAAGCCGTGCTTGGATGCCGCAGCCTGACCATTCCTCACCTCATAAATACGAGTCCCCACAACTTGAATTTCCTCCAGCCCTTCCTTATATCTAAGAATGAGCTCCAGCACATTCAGACCAATTACCTCCGCGAACAAGGCTTCTGCCAATGACTGATAAGGGTGATTATAGCCGTCCAGCTGATGGATACGAAGCCGAATTAAGCGGTCCGTTATAATCGCCATAATCTGCTCGCGCTCCGATGCGAATCCGAGTACCGCCCGGTTCAACGTCTCATTATAATGTCTTCTTTCTTCTTCTGTGAGACCGTGTGGGGATGCCAAAAAGGTTCTAATATCCTGTGCTAACCGTCCGAAATCCGCACCGCTGCCAGTAGTCAGCCATCTCTCATCCGTCTCACCAGCTCTTGCTGTGTCAAGGCGCAGCTGAGCAGAATAATCAGAAGGAGAGAAGCGGCTTGTATCCACCATCAGGAGCCAACTCCATTGCGATGGGCAAGCAGCTTGCGATACCAGGGCTGCAGCTTATTCACCGACATCGCACGGCGAATACCATGTCTGTCCATGAGCTGCTCAGCTGTCTCCCGCATCGCTTGCTGCCCAGCCGGGTCCTCCTGAAGCCATTGCCCATATCGACCGCTATCCAGCTGTGAGAAGAATGAATTGGATAACCAAAGCTCTCCTAGCTTCGTCGTGCCCATCTCTTTACAAATCTCTTTCATCCGATACCCTCCAGTGCTCCATGGCGAATAAATGACAACCGTATCATACTGATCAGAAGGAACGCCGAACAGCGGAGAGATTTGACCAATCCAACGCTTACCGTCCTCTTGAAAATGAGTGAGTGCATCTGTCGTTACGACTATGCGAGTACTCGCTCTCCTAAGCGCACAGACCGTTGCAGCATTATCCCAATACGCGCCAACATCGAGAATGACGACGGGGAATGTCTGCTCTGCAACACTAATTAGATGCTCTGCTTCCTCTGGAGTGAAAAACTCAGCTTGATCTCTTACCATGTTGCCGAACAGAATATTCAGATTCGGCATTCCCTTTACGGAGTGAACAGCTCTCAGCAGTTTATCAATAGTGAGTGAGGTAGACTTCAGCTCTGGCCTAAGCTTATCTAGCGTCATCGCAGGCTCATCAATGCCGACATAACGATGAACCTTGGCGCTCTTGAGATGAAGGCATAAATAGCATACTTGCCTGCCGCTTGCCTCTGCTATACGATAAGCTAACGCAAAAGCCGCTGAAGTCGTACCGATGTTAGGTGTCGTACCTACAAAAGCGATTAATGGTGAGGCTGCTTCGTTCATGATGCCTCTTCCTCCTGGGTCGCCAAGTTAAGCGATTCTGGACTGAATGCAATAACGAGCTTACGAACTCCACCTTTGCAATAGCTGTCGATCTGAAGCCACTGCTCTTCCGTCAGGTTCAAGTTAATATAATCAATCATCCCGTTCGCATCACGCCTTGAGGCGTACATACGCTCTCGATCTCCCTCAGCAAGTGACAATAGATTAGGATCCTGCATATTATCGATCTCTACATTGCTGGAGGATTTGACCGAAGCTACTGTTATAACATCCTCGAATATTCGCATCGAAGGTTCCACATCTCCTGACAAATAGAGAGCGACTTTATCTCCTGCCCGTATGCCATTAGATATTGAGCGAATATACTCCCTAGGAATCTGGAAGGTCGACTCCAGATTTGTCGGCAGCAGATGATAACGGTCGATCTTCCAATCCAGAATCGGTTCATTCGTCCCAAGTGGAATAATGGCCTCCATCCCTTCTGCTTGCTTCAAATCCTGAATCATGCCCTCCACAAACCCCTGACGCGGCACTAGCTTATAAGCCAGATCCTCCGCTTCCAGTCTCTTGCCAGGTTCGATGAAATACTTCGGCACAACGACTGCAATCGTCTCCTCCTGCTCCATCTGCAGCCTCTGAAGCTGGAACAAGCCATAGACCAACAATGCTGACAATACAGCAGCCACCAAGCTTATCACCATATTCCTTCTTCTGTTCATAGCCTCTCCTCCCCGAGTCCGCTAGACAACAAAAAAAGAACGCAGCAGCAGCCCTAAGGCTTAACTACTAGCGTTCTTCGCATAGCAATACTCTCATATATAGAAATCCATCAACTAATTACCCATATAATAGCAAATACACCTTTCATTTGTCTATACTTTTTTTGAATTGCGCCATAATTAAATTATAACAACAAAAACCCCATTAATCGCCTGTCTCCGCACAGGCAAATAATGAGGCTCATGATCGTACCAATGAACAAGTTGCACATTTGATGTTAAAAATCAATTAATCCTACGCTGATAAGCAGTGCATCGTCTACTTTACGCATCGTTTCATCGTCCAAATGAGTGATTTTGTCGGTTAAACGCTGTTTATCAATCGTCCGAATCTGTTCCAACAAAACGACAGAATCTCTGTCGAAACCATGTGCCGCCGCGTCCATTTCAACGTGGGTGGGCAGTTTGGCCTTCTGAATTTGCGCCGTAATGGCCGCGACAATGACCGTCGGACTGAAGCGGTTGCCAATATCATTCTGAATGACAAGAACTGGCCGGACTCCGCCCTGTTCCGATCCGACGACCGGCGACAAATCTGCAAAAAACACATCTCCACGTTTTACGATCAAGCTCTACACCCCGCTTACGAGACGGCCTAGCGTATGATCGGCTTCTTCCTCCGCTTGAAAAGCTTCCGAGGCCATGTTCAAGTTGATCTTCGCCATCTCCAGATACCCCCGCTGCATAGACTCGCGGATTTGCCGTTTTTTTCTTTCCACAAGATACAGCTTCATGGCTTGCCGAATAAACTCACTCCGATTGGAGTTTTCCTTCGCGACGATACCGTCGACTTCCTCCAATAAATGATCCGGCAAGCTGATCATGATTCTCTTGGTGTTCTGCATATTGGCCACCGAACTAGCACCCCCAAAACTTTTCCAAAACCTTTAGTATACATTATAACATTAATAAGCCGTCACTATACTTCAACATATCTATGTTGAGCGTATATCATTTATGCTGCATGCGGGTACGCAAAATATCCGACTTCCCAATTAAAGTTATTATTCGAGCCAATTGGTGAAAATCCTCTTCTTTTGCGTAAAAATGTCATTTGTAATTTATTCCAGCACGATCTTTTATTCCAAAATAGCATTGGTTACATCGATTATTTGGCCATCTCGGATAAATACTCGGGGGGTACGGGCGGCCATCATACAAGTTACCTCATAGTTAATCGTACCTAGCTGCGCAGCGACTTCATCCACTGTAATGATCTCGTCCCCTTGCCTTCCGATGAGCACAACCTCTTCTCCAGCCATCACCTGGCTGCCGGATGCAGATGCGGAATCAAGCGCGATCATACACTGATCCATGCATATCGTACCAAGAACAGGAACCTTAATTCCCCTTACAAGAGCATTGGCTTTACCTGTCAGCATACGACTGAAACCGTCAGCATAACCGATTGGCAGTGTGCCGATACGTTCCTCGCCTTGCGTAAAATAACGTGTACCATAACTAATTCCCCAGCCTGGAGGCGCTGTCTTGACCATGACGACTTCCGTCTTAAGTGTCATAACGGGCTCCAGATCAATCCGTTCATGATTCACTTCATCCGAAGGATACAAGCCATACATGCTAATACCGAGCCTTACCATATCGCCGCCCCATTCAGGCGTATCCATTCCTGCTGCACTATTAGCTGCATGAATGATCGGAATAGGCCATTGTTGCTGCTTCACATGACGAGCGATTTCGTTGAACCGCTCATATTGAAGCTTCGTATAAGCTTTGTCCATTTCATCTGCTCTTGCGTAATGGGTAAATAGTCCCTCTACCTCAATCTGGGCTGTATTCAGCGCTTTCTCTAAGAAGGAGATAGCAGCCTCATAGCCAACAATCCCGAGTCGTCCCATACCGGTATCAACCTTCACATGCACCTTCAGCAGCTTGCCGTCCTGTCTTGCAGGGAGCAAAGCCGCAGCTTGCCTAATATCCTCTCTGAACAGCGCAATCGTTACATCATGCTCACGAGCAATAGCAAGGGCATCCGCACTAACATAGCCGAGCACCAGAATTGGCGTTCTAATGCCCGCTTCACGCAGCTGCAGTGCTTCATCTAGAAAAGCAACACCTAAATAATCTACACCGAACCGCTCTGCTTCACGGGCGATTCCCACGGCTCCATGCCCATAAGCATTGGCTTTCACGGTGGCCATTAGGCGAACCCCTTCCGGCATAGCGCCGCGAAAAGCGCGCAGGTTGCGGTTCAGTGCATCTAGAGAAATTTCTACCCGTGTTGGGCGGTAATACGAATCCAAGTCTTCACCTTCCTCATCTGGCGGCCATTACAATCCGAGCATCTCAACATCAATAGCAATAATGTTATACGCTCCTGCTTAGACTGTCAATGAAATGGCGGCCAGATTCGGCTAGTACCTCTTGGTAATTCTGTTACAGCTATTTATCCATATCCGCTTGGACGGACTGTGCAATTTTGATCATTTCGGACTCAGGCAGTGTCGCGCTTGTTAGACGGAACTGGTGCCCTTCGTAGGTCCAAGTCAGCGTCTGCTGCTCCTCACCTGAGCTCAGCTCACCAATCGTGAAGCCAAGATCAAGAAAAAGTCCGCTGCTGTATGAAGCAGCCTGGTCATGCGGCTGTGTCTGAATGAGCGAGTAATCGAAGGTGCCAGAATAACGAGTCAGCATGCCTGGGTTGCCGCCGAATACAATGTCCGTGCTGTCGAGCCATACGACTCCGTCTGGAAGATACGTTGGAGCCATCGCCTGCAAAGCATCCGCTGGGGCATCATCTGGCTGTACACTCGTTTCCTCATCCTCTTCCTCGTTAACAACATTATTGCTGCCATTGTTGCTGCCGCCCGCATCTGGATCTGTGTCGACATCTGTCTCTGTGTTGCCTGATGCGTTATCCGGCTCTTCGTTCGTCGCAGCAGCATTGTCACTGCCGTTGCTGCCATTGTTCGTCGCATTGTCATCTGGCTCAGCGATCGTTGCCTGATCCCCTGTTCCACCGCTGGATGGTGAAGACTTCATATTCGCTTCTGTCTCGAAGGCGCTCTTATCGAATTTCGGTCCGAATTCGAAGGTTTTGAAATCCACCTCTACCATTACTGCTGCGTTAGAGTCGCTAACCTCAACATGTACAGGCTTATAATCTGACTTATTCAGCCAAATCTTCTGACGAGCAAGTGAACCATTGTTGTAATTAGCCATCACATCGAATACATAAGCATTCTCGTCTACTGCGAATTGCCGTGATCCATCAAGAATGATGCTCTGTACTAACGTCTGGTATAAATACACTTGCCCTTGATTTTGCGGCCAGTCGCTCTGGAACCGGAACACTTTGTTCAAGCGGGGAGTAAGCACGAATACGCCATCATCGTTACGAAGCACAATTTGTGTAATATCCTTCTCTGCGTTAGTCAGCTTAATCCGATAATATTGCGGCTTCTGATAAGAAACCTCGACATCGTATGTCAGCGGCTGTTGCCCGGTGTGCAGAGTCATCGTCCCGGTTCCTTGATAGCTTTCCATACCATTAACTACTTTGTCGAGCTCCTTGACCACGGACTCGGCGTCCTTCGTCCCGCAAGCGGACAAAACAATTGAGAACACTAACAGTAATGCCGCGGCCCATGTAATGCGACGCATGTAAATCATCCCCTCTTCACAATGTTTTTCCAACTGGTAACATGTCTATGAGGGAACTTGGACATTTATGCGGACTGGCAATGCTTGGCTTAATTTTAATTCGGAGTGAGAATCCCTGAGAACCGAGAGACCGCGTCCTGCGCGGGAATATTCATAACTAAGGCGGGCTTCTAGATAATTGATACGAAGCAAGCTGGTCAATAAGAGAGGGAGCCCCCATTGGAGGCTCCCCCTGTCAATAAGCACTTTATATACCCCGCTCATCATCCTCCGAAGTATCGGAAGATTTATTCAACTGTAACCATACATACTGCCTGCCCTGTATGATGTCCAGGAAAGCCGAGCTTGGGCGTTCCATCTTCATTCCAGTCCATGCGTTGGATACGTACATGCCGATTAGGATCATACAGCGGCTCACCTACGATTTCCTTATAAGAGCGCGCATGATAGACGAGTATATCCGAAATATCCTCTTCATCACGTGTAAAGCTGTTATGCCCTGGACCGAACTCACTGGCTGCCGGATTGCTCCTGAATATCGGCTTCAGCGATTTGGTCCAAGATACTGGGTTGAGCAGGTCACTGGACACTGAAGCGGTTAGCAACCCCATACAATATCGGTCATCGGTTGCACTTGCCGAATAAGTCATGAACACGCGGCCGTTCCGGACAAGCACAGAAGGGCCTTCATTGACTTTATGACCATGCTGTTCCCATTCCAGCATCGGGGAGGCGATGCATACTTGCGCGCCTTCTATTGTCCAAGGATTACTCATTCGTGTGATATAGAGATTGGAAACCTCATCGATCTGGGCCCAGGCCAAATATCGGATTCCGTTTACTTCAAAGGTAGTCGCGTCGAGCGTGAAGCTCTCGAAGTTCATGATGATTTTCCCTTTTTCGTGCCAATCTCCCTTGCAGGGATCTTCCGCTCCGCTTTCCAGTACATACTGGCGAATCGCCCACTTATCCTCCGCTGTTCCGGCCGCAAAATAGATGTACCACTTCCCATCTATATGATGCAGCTCCGGTGCCCAAATATGGTTGCCCATCTCTCCAAATGCATGCTTGGTCCATAAGACCGATTCTGTTGCTGTAGCTAGACCTATAAGCGTTTGCGATCTGCGCAGTACAATCCGGTCATATTCAGGCACGGTGCCGGTGAAGTAGTAATAACCGTCTGTATGCTTGAGAATATAGGGATCAGCCCGGTTCAAAATAAGCGGGTTCGGAAACTCACTTCCACTTCCGGCCAGTACTCCGTGTACCGCGAATGTGCCTGATACCCCGTATTCCCCAGGCTTGATTGGCTCCCAGCTAACGGCTGTCTTGCTGCCATCGCCTGTGTCGATAGTTGCAGGAAGGACAGGGTGTTTGCCTATGGTGGTGGATACGTGTATTTCTATAGTTGAAGAGGTGGACAACTGCTTCATCTCCTTAATTGTCTCTTAGCTCCGCTTGCCATTTCTCCAATGACGGAGGTACTGCCTGTCGAAAACGAGGCTGCGGCGATAAGAACACGATACGCCCCCGATGGCGTATCAACAGAGATCATCTCTCCCACACGGGCGAGAAGCAATTGGCTTCCTACGGGTGACAAAAACGAAATGAGGTTTTCGTTCGCATCAGCGTGCTCGGGGAGGACAATCGTGAAGGAATCCTGTGTATCATAGTCAGGGTACTTGATGGTAACATGACTGCCAATAAGTACTACAGTACGAAGCTCCTCATCCGCAAGCGTGTCTGAATAATGCTTCTCTGGCGTTGTTGCGGTGGATAGAAGCTTTTGCAGCGTCTCCGTATACAAGGCAAGGAAGTCGCTCATCGCCACTCGTTCTTTTCCAGGCATCATGTAATAGTTATCGAGAAAACGTTTCTTCTCTTCACCTAACAGGACAAGCTGTGCGACTAGCTGCTCTCTTGCAAGAGACAAATTGATACTAAGGTTCATAGTAAACCTCTCCCCCCATACGGACATTACTAATTTCACAGCTGCAATCTACTGCTTTTCTCATATTTTCTCCTCCTAAACTAATATAAGGCCTCCGCAATAGAGACCTTATACCAAGCTTATCAAACGTAATAGATATGTCCAGCTAATAATTCGTTATTACGACTTCGGAGGAGTCGGAACGGCCGGCTCATTATGACGGCCGAGCCTTCTGCTGGCTGTTTCTTTATTTCCAGTAGCAGGAACATGGGCACCCGCACTAGCCAGTCCATAGACGGGCATGTTGTTGTACACACACTCGTAACGCCCCTCCTCAATTAGATAAGATTCATGATAGATGCCTACATCACCGCTCGTCCCGATACTTTTGTTGAATGCACGCCACGCCTTCATATGGTGGTCTGCTGTTCTGGCATAACGCTCCAGCTGCTCGAAGGATCTCCAATATTGAATAATCGATATGCCTCGCCAAGAGAAGTGAAAACTCGCGCTCAAGAAGCCCAATTCCTTATTGCGATACAGCTCATTCATCATGGGGTTCATGGCCATTACGGTGGGAAGCCATTTGTGGACCTTCCTTAATTTATTAATTCTCATACCAATCACAAACACAACGAAAGACCCTTCCATCTGCGCGGTATATCTTCCTGCAACTACTCTGCTCATCATTCCGCCTCCACTAATTCCGATTGTTCTAGCACTAGCAAATGTGTCTCATAAACCGCTGCAATATTAGTCGTACCATACAGCTGTGCAGTCAAAAATGCACCGTAAAAAATAGTGAACAAAAGCTGGACGCTAGCCTCCACCGTTAACGATGGCTTAAGCCGTCCATCCTGCTCAGCCTCTGTCATGCATTGGTGAAAAAGCACATACATATCGGGCGATTCCGACGCCATCTCCTGATACTCGGGGAAGAGCAGGCTTATTTCCGCGGGAGACAGCTCTGGCATATCAGGATGCATGTTTTTTCCCGCAAGGAAAGAAATTAGGCTGGGCATCAATCCTTTGTTCGAGCAGGTCTGTTCAGCTACTTTACCTAGAAGATGCCTGACTGCAGCGAAGCCTCGCAGGCTGTCCATGGAGATTTCAATCACTCGTTCCGTCAGCCATATTCGCATGAAATAGACGAGCAAATCTTCTTTTTGCCTGAACAATTTGAAGAAAGTAACGCGGGAGAACCCTGCTTGGTCACATATATCATTCAGCTTCAATTCACTGAACATATGGTTCTCGATTAAGGATAGAGCTGCTTTGTAGAATGCTATTTTGGAGTGGGCCTTGTTCAGCTCCCTCAGCGAATATTCGGATGAGAAATTCAAGATTTGTCACTTCCTTAGAGATAATTGAAAAGTCGCATCTAACATCAGTTAACATGAGTTAACTTACTTTGTCAAACTAAAGAAATAGCATTGTGGCATTCCTGTTCACCTAAGCACATCACTCCTACTATTGGACTACATTTCGCATTGCACCCCACCCTTTTATTATCATTCCGCAAGCCACAATCCCGATTAATCGATAAATCATACAGTCCATATCATTATTTCATTCGATTTAGTCGCTAATAATAAAAAAAACTTTCTTTTTGATAATTTAGAATTGACGTCATGTTAAGTGACGTGATATATTGTCGACATGTTAGTAATACTTACATGCAGAGATACTTAAGTTACACATCGTTCGAATGAGATTGTTTTATTCATCCCTATCGCAGGAGTCGACCCGAGCTTAGGATGTTGAAACAGAACATTGCTTTTCAAGTCACATTACATAACACTGTCGGAGGCTAACAAGATGAACAACAAAACAAACAATCCTATTCTTCTAATCGTTTTATTCGCGCTTGGTTGGACCTTTATGTATGCCGATCGCAACATTCTATCTCCTGTAATGAGCGTAATTGGAGAAGATTGGGGTCTATCAACAACAGATTTGGGTCTAATGTCTACCGTATTCTTCATTACATATGCTGCTATGCAAATACCCGCTGGTATATTGGCCGACCGCTTCGGCAGGGTCAAGGTACTGGTTATCGGATACATCCTATTCGGAATTGGAACGATACTTAGCGGTTTCGCCCCAGGGTTTGTCATCTTCTTGGCTATTAGAGCTCTAACTGGACTAGGTGAAGGAACTTACTACGGTCCCGTATACGGCATCACATCGGGCTCCATTCCTAAGAAATATAGAGGGCTGTCATCTGCCTTCATCAACAGTGGTATGGCCATTGGTATTTCCCTTGGATTCATCGCCTCCAGTTACTTCACCTATACATTAGAATTAAGCTGGCAGTTCACCTTCTATTTATTCGGCTCTCTCACAGTGGTAGTCGCTATACTGATTGCCATATTCGTAAAAGACGATCGCACGAAGGAACAACGCCAAGCTGCAATGGTTAAAACAGAGCGAGGCAGCATGAAGCTGCTGTTCACGAAAAACCACATTTTCACCTACATCCTCATTTTCTGCTCGCTGTACGGATTTTTCGGCATGCTGACATGGCTTCCTTATTACTTGCAAAGCTCACGTGGTCTAGAAGGTTCTGAGACAGGTATTATTTCCTCACTCGTACCTTGGGCATCTATTCCTGGAGCTATCTTGTTCGGCTACTTGTCCGATCGGATGAAAAACAAAAAGCCGCTCATCCTAATTCTCGTCCTGCTCGGCTCCATCTGCCAATTCGTTATTCCTTACGCAGAAAGCTACTCCCTGATGATTGTAGGGCTAGTCATTTATGGTCTTGTGGGCAAGCTGGCTCTTGACCCGATTCTCATCTCATTCATCGCCGAAATTACGCCTGACCATATGTACTCAAGAGCATTCAGCTTCTTCAACTTCGCAGGCATGCTATCATCCATATTCGCCCCGTACATTACCGGCTACTTAGCAGATCGTATGGGTAATATCGAAATTGGCTTCTACTTATCAGGAGTTCTACTGCTGATCGGAGGCATACTGTTTATGTTCACGAAGCATGGGACAACCTCGGCCTTCCCTACCAACACAACAGCAACAACTTCAACCGTTCTAAGCAAATAGATGTTACGCCACACAACCGGGATTCCGCCTAGATGCGGACATCCCGGTTTTTTTGTGCGCAACAAGCAGTCCTAGCCTCTCCCCGTCATCCGTCGCAGGCGATCCCCGCCTAAAGACCAGTACCCTAAACAGACTGAGGACCGTTACGAGAGCAGCAGGAAAGCTCTACAATAAGGACATAAGATGAACCGCAGGAAAGGATGATTTCATTAATGAGAAAATTATTTCGCTCCACAACGGATAGTAAGCTAACCGGCCTTTGCGGAGGTATCGGTCAGTGGCTAGGCATTGATTCCACCATCATCAGGCTTCTAGTCGTCATTGCTGCATTCTTCAGCTTCGGAGGCGTTATTCTCGCCTACTTCATCGCAACGATATTCGTACCAAAAGCAAGCAGCAGCACCTTCACATATGCCGATCATTATTAATCCATAACGAAAACGATTCTAAAGGAGAGATATTCAAATGGGAATTTTACAACGTGTAGTTAATATTACGAAGGCAGCCGCTAACGAAATGTTAGACAAAATGGAAAATCCGGTTATGATGCTTAATCATTACCTGCGGGATCTGGACGACGAAATCGCAAGCACAGAGCGCACACTGGTTCAGCAGCAAGCGCAAGAGAGAATGCTGCAGGCCAAACACAATGAACTAAGCGAGCAAGTCAGCTACTACGAGAATAAAGCGGAGCAAGCGGCCATTGAGGATCGCGAAGCGGATGCACGGATGGCACTTGAAGCGAAGCTTCTGTATGCGGAACAAGTGGAGGAGACCTTGAAGCTGAAGGAATTCGCGGGGCAGGCCGTCACTGAGCTCAGCCTAAGAGTAGAGCTATTGAAAGAAGACAAGACGAGGCTTCAAGGCAAGCGTACTGAGCTGCTTACTCGCGTTCGGCAAACAGATAGCCATTCTGGCTATTCCTCCGCGAGCTCACTGCATGGAAGTGATGCATCCAGAGGGTTCGAGAGGATCGAGCAAAAGCTGATGGAGAAAGAAGCCTTTAATGAGCTGGCTAGAGGCCGCTCCGGAGCAGACACCAGCTACTCCAGCGTGAATCAGCAGAATGAGCAGCGTAATGCACGTGTGGATGAAGAGCTGCAGCGGCTTCTGAACAAAAAATCTAACAGCTAGTCTATGAAAATAAATTAAAAAAGGTACCCATGCCCTGGACACTTATCGTAAGTGTACAGCGTGTGGGTACCTTTTCGCATATCACGCCCTGCTCCGGTATTGCTCGGGTGTTGTTCTGACCGTTTTCTCGAATGCACGGTAGAACTGGCTTGGGGTAGAGAAGCCCAGCTTCAAGCTGATTTCTGTCACCGTATAAGCCGTTTTTTTGAGCAAATACTTGGCTTCCTCCATTCGCAGATGTAACACAAATTGATAAGGCGTATAGCCAGTTGCGGATTTAAACGAACGAATGAAATGGAACCTGCTCTGAAGCGCAATTGCAGCTACATCGTCGATCTTGATCGACTCCTTGTAATGTGAGCGGATATACTCCATCGCCCTCGACAAATGCAGATCCGCGAAGCCCTGCCGGACTAGCGGCGTCTCTTCCTGCCTCGCCTCATTCGCCCCCCACAGGAGCTGCCGCAGATCATCTAGAATGCGAGCCTCCGATTCTTGTGCAGCCAGCGCTTCCCCGAACGGATATTCGAAGGCTGACTCCATCCATTTGCGAAAATGTGCTTTGATGACTCCTGGCTCAATCCACTTTCTTAGCGTTGATTCATCCCTGTGCATAGGACCACCGACCTGAAGCCCTTTCGCGATTGCAATAATAACACCGGAATCATCTCCCATATGAAAGCAATGCCTATCACTGGGATGAAGCAGCAGCGCGTCTCCAGCGGAGAGCTCGATCTGTTTATGATCATGCATGAAATAGCAGGTTCCGTGCGTCGGAATTGTCATTTGGAAATGCCCGTCATGCACATGAGGGATATTCTCGAATCGGTTAACAATTTGAACAATTTCGACCTGTGGCAGCGTTAATTGGATTTGCACTTTTGTATCACCTGTTTCTTTCGTTATAGCTAATCTTGCTCAAATGACCAGCAACTTTCACGACGACGCATTCGATCGCTATGTAGTAGCATTAGAGCAACATTCGATTAGGAAGGAAGTTATCACTATGTCACAAAGAGCGGCGGTCGCTACCGTCAACAACACCGCTTTTACCATTCTGCTGGGTGTAAGCGTGGCTCATCTATTAAACGATGCGATGCAATCTGTCGTACCGGCCGTATTTCCATTATTCCAGCAAAAGCTGGATTTGAGCTTCGCACAAATAGGCTGGGTTGCTTTTACCTTGAACATCACAGCCTCTGTGCTGCAGCCTCTAATCGGATATTACACGGATAAAAGGCCGATGCCAAGTCTATTACCGCTTGGAATGCTATTTACACTGCTCGGGATGATTGGGCTAGCCTTCGCTCCGTCACTTGGATACTTGCTGCTTGCATCTATATTCATCGGCATCGGCTCCTCCGTCCTCCACCCTGAATCGTCACGAGTCGCACATCTTGCAGCCGGCAAGAGCAAAGGCTTCGCCCAATCGATCTTCCAGGTAGGCGGGAATACAGGGCAAGCGCTGGCACCGCTAATGGTCGCCTATATTATAAGCCCGCAAGGCCAATATGGGTTTCTCTGGTTCACCTTGCTTGCCATCATCGGAATTGCTCTGCAAGCACGTATCAGCAAATGGTATCGAGCTCAAGTAAAACCGACAGTCGCAAAGACGACCAGCAAGACTGCCCCTAAATCCAGATTCAGCACAGCATTTATCGTATACGTGCTAGCTATCCTAGTTCTCATGCTCTTCTCCAAATTCGTATATCTAGCAGGCATGAGCGGCTACTATTCATTCTATTATATGGAGAAATATGACCTATCGCTCAAAAGCGCCCAAATGTGCTTGTTTGCCCTCCAATTCGCGGGCATGGCTGGAACCTTCTTAGGCGGGCCGCTGGCTGACCGCTTTGGTCGCCAGAAAATTATTTGGTTCTCCATTCTAGGTACAGCACCATTCTCGCTCTTATTGCCTTACGCAAGTCCAACTGGTGCAGTCCTGCTATGCATGGCCATCGGCCTCATCCTGATGTCCGGCTTCTCTGTCATTCTCGTATATGCACAAGAATTGCTCCCCGGCCATGTCGGGACGATCGCCGGTTTGTTCTTTGGCGTATCATTCGGGCTTGGCGGATTAGGCTCTGTAATAATGGGCGCGATGATCGATTCCTACGGAGTAGAGCTAATCATTAAGGTTTGTTCTTTCCTTCCGCTGCTTGGCTTGTTCGCATTGCTGCTCCCTAAAGACTCCACCATTATGCAGAAATAACGCACCTTACAGCAAGAGACAGCCCCATCACCTCGACTGTCTCTTGCCTCATCCTGCTATTGAGATAGCTCCATCCACTGCTCCAGCCAATGATCAAGCTCAGCCTGCTGCCTCTCCCGTTCAAGCCAGCAGACTTCCAATCGCTCGGTATCGCCACTTGCATTAAGCTGCTGCAATTGTTCATCCAGCTCATTCAAAGACGCTTCTAGCGCTGCAATATCACTCTCCAGCTGCTGAAGCCGCCGTTCAGAGACTCTATTAATAGAGGATTGCCGTGCATCAGTCTTTAATACTGTTTGCTTCTTCTTATCTGCTGGCATGGTCGGTGAATCAGCCTGCTGCCGTTGCCATTCCTCCCTGTAATCATCATAATTCCCTAAATAATGAGCCAGCTTGCCCTGTCTCAGCACCCACACCCGCTTCGCCAGCCGATTAATGAAATAGCGATCATGGGATATAGCCAGCACCGTCCCTGGAAAATCGGTCAGCGCTTCCTCCAACGCCTCGCGTGAAGCGATATCCAAATGATTCGTCGGCTCATCGAGCAGCAGCAGATTCGGCTTCTTCCTCACCAGCACAGCCAGTCGTAATCTGGACCACTCCCCTCCGGAGAGACTCCCTACTCGCTTGAATACATCTGCGCCATAGAATAAATATTGGGCCAATAGATGCCTGGCTTCCCCTTCTTCGATCATGCCTTCCTTACAGAAATAATCCAGAATGGTCTGCCGTCCATCCTTGACTGGCTCCTGCTGTGCAAGTACGCCAATCTCTACCCTAGAGCCTCGTACAATTGAGCCGCTGTCAGCCGCCTCTTCTCCAACCAGCAGCTTGAGGAGCGTTGTTTTCCCAGAGCCATTGTCACCTAGCAGTACAACTTTCTCTCCGTATAGTAAGCTGCCTTGTGCCCCTGACAATATAGAGCTCCTGTCATACTTCTTATAGAGCTCATCGAACGTAATGACTCTTTGGCCTGATCGATCTAGAGGACTTAGCTCGAAGCCAGCTGTCTTCTGCTCCATCATTGGCCGCTTCACTTTCTCCATACGCTCAAGCGCTCGGCGCATTGAGGCTGCACGCTTGAAGAACTTCTCATTATCACCCATTCGTCCCCAGTCCTCAAGCCTGCGGATCGTTTCATTCATCTTTTTGATCATCTTCTGCTGTTCCTGATAGTGTGCGAACTGCTGAAGAAGCCGCTCTTCCTTCTCCTTCATGTAGCCGGTGTAATTGGTGTGATACGTGTAAGCCTCACCATCCTCAAGCTCAATGATTGTTCTGCTCACTACGTCTAGGAAATGACGATCATGCGATACAATCAGGCAAGCACCCTGGTAGTTCTGCAAGAATTGCTCGAGCCATTCGATACCCTTGAGATCCAGATGATTCGTCGGCTCATCAAGCAGCAGTAATTCCGGGCTGCCAATCAGCTGCGAGGCTAGAACAACCCGTGTCTTCTCTCCGCCAGAGAGCTTATCGAAGCTTCTATCGTACCAAGAACTGTCGATCTGCAAGCCACTCGCAACCTGATCCATGCTGACATTGATTTCGTAGCCGCCTCCACGCTCGAAGCGCTCTTGAAGCATTGCATATTTATTCAGGAGCCGCTCGATATCCACCGTACCTGTGGCCGACATCTGCTGCTCGAGCACTCGCATTTCCTGCTGGTCTGCAAGCAGCTCCCTATAGCTATGAGCGAGCACCTCATAGACTGTCATCTGCTCGAACTCGGCAGGAATTTGGGGGAGATACCCTACAGCCATCTCTTTTTTAACGGTCAGCAATCCATCATCTACTTGCTCGAAGCCTGCTATTAGCTGGAGCAAGGTCGACTTCCCACATCCATTACGACCAATTAATCCAACTTTTTCATGAGCCTGAATTTGCAGCGTTACACCGTCCAAAACCAGCCGGTCTGCGTTATATTTTCTAATATCCTGTATGTTCACAATTATCATCGTTAAGATCCTCCTAATGGCGGAAGACCCTCTTACCAGGTACGATTACCCATTATAAAATAACAAAAAAGAGCCGCGGCAACAGACCCGCGACCCTTCAGATACAATAGCTATCCGTAGTGGTTAAGGTAGGCGTCTTCTCGCGAATGGTTCAACCGTATTAGCATAAATGGACAGACCTCTCCCGTTGACGTGAAAAGTATGAACGATGCCAGCCATAGCTATTGGCAGCTGGCTAATACGGTTATTGACCATTTCGTGATTCACCTACCTCACCCCCTTCTGATTCATTCCTCTAAAAATAACACAATTAACAGCCAATTTCAAATCTATTAGCAGCTCCAGAATGATAAAGTGTTTGGGGCTAATCCCATTGTTAATTTTATTATTTTAACCTAGCGGCTGCCGCCTGCCATGTACGAAAGATCTGCTCTGTCGTATTGCGCAGGTTGTATTTGGTCACCTCAGGCTGCATCGCAACCTCAAGCTCCATAGGACCGCTAATAATAGAAAAGCAAGCGGTAATTCCATGCTTATACAAAGCCTTTTCCGCCTCACTCTCCACATTACCTGCTAACGCAATCACTGGAATATCATACCTCTGCGCAAGCTGCGCTACTCCTAGCGGCACCTTTCCCATCGAGGTCTGTCCATCCAGCCTGCCCTCTCCTGTAATAACCAGATCGGCATCCTTTAGCTTCTCATCCATACCGATGGTACTCAGAACTAGCTGGGTGCCTGGAAGCAGCTGGCCATTCAGAAGTCCAGCGAATGCGCCTCCAAGACCGCCTGCTGCTCCCGCACCCGGTATATCGCGGATATCCTTACCCAGCTGCTGACTGAGCTGCTCGGCGAAATGAACTAGCCCTTCATCTAGTGCACGGACCATCTTGTCATCAGCACCTTTTTGTGGCGCGAACACGAATGCTGCCCCGTCTTTCCCATAGAGTGGATTACGGACATCACATGCAATGCGGAATTCGCAGTCTACAAGCTCGGGACAACTCTTGGCAGCATCTATTGTGGCTATCTCTCTCAAATATTGCCCGCCGAACCCAACCGCCTCTCCAGCCTCATTGGTGAACCGGATGCCTAGCGCTTGCAGCATGCCAACCCCTACATCATTAGTTGCACTGCCACCCAGCCCTATTATAAATTTACGAATACCCTGATTAATCGCATCCTTAATTAACTCTCCTACACCATAGGTTGTCGTAAGAAGGGGATTACGATCTTGTAGTGGAACGAGAGGCAGACCACAGGCAGCAGCGACCTCTATCGCAGCTGTCTCCCCATCACCGAGTATGCCGTAGACAGCTTCTACTTGCTGCTCCACAAGCGGCCCTTGAACGGTCATTCTCCTATATACACCATCAGTCGCATGGACAAGTGCTTCAACCATGCCTTCACCGCCGTCCGCGATAGGCAGAGCAACAATGTCAGCATCCGGGTATACCTCACGCACCCCTTCAGCAATCTCATGAGCTGCTTCTGTTGAGGTCACACTTCCCTTGAACGAATCAATAGCAATAACGACCTTCATAGGCATATCCTTAACACGCTCCCTTCACCAGCTTGCTGCAAACATTCGTTGTACCTATTATAGCCTTTTCCTATATACGACAATAGAGGAAGCCCGAAGGCTCCCTCTATGCTTAAGTTTCAACCCTATATTAAAGCGGCAAAGCCTGGCCTTCAAAAGCAGTCACATCAAGCGGAGCTGCTAAGAGGCTTTTGGCTTGTCCTACGAATCCTAAGAAATGGCTGCTTGCATTATGACTTGCAACAGCTGCTTGATCCTTCCACACTTCAACCATTACAAACAAATTGTCTTGTTCTGTATCTTTCATTAGGTTGTAAGACACATTGCCTTCCTCTGCTTGGGATGCTGCAACTAGAGATTTAACTTCCTCCAGGAATCGCTCTTGTTTGTCAGGGTTAACGGCCAGCTTAGCGTGAATAATAATCATGATGTCATCATCCTCCAGATGTTGTTTGTAATCCGTTTAGTACATATTAATATTGTCCAGCATACGATTAACCATCTTCGTAAGAACGGTTCGCTCCTGCTCATCGAAGCCAGCGAGAAGCTGAGAGATAAATTTCTGCTTCTCTTCTTCTAGAGTCACGAGCTGTTCACGTCCTAGATCCGACAGCTGGACGAGTGAAACTCTGTTGTCCTCGGGGTTATTACGCCTTAGGACCATTCCGCTTGCCTCTAACTGCTTAAGATGGCGGGTAATAGCAGCACCATCTATGTTAACCTCTTTTTGAAGAGCGGATTGACTGATTTCTTGAACTTGATGAAGGTGGCACAAAAGACGCAGGCGCGATGGACTAATACCTGTGCAGCGCTCAAATGTAAGACCCATCTGTTTGTTCAGATGCATTATTCTTTCAAATAAATAACCTTCATCTCCATTTAAGTCGGTCAAAGTAAACCTCCTAGCACCTATTCGTTGATACATCAATGTTTGATAGGTCAATCATATAGGAGGATTGTTCGTAAATCAAGTACTGTTGGAATTTGGCACAATACTAGCGTAGTCTTCAGTCTTCAATACTGAGCTGTACGAGACTTTCTTTTACCGAAACCATGCTTGAATAGGATGGAAACCGATATTTTGGCACACCATAAAGAGAAAACAGCGAAGAGAATAGCCCACGCCAGTGCAGGAACAGCCGTCACCTGACTAAGATTAGCTGCATCACCAGCAGAGCTTGGCTTATTCACGGCAAGCATCACAACGACTAGGGAGCTGACAACGGACTCCACTAAGCAGATAAAAGCGATAAGCATATAATAGCCATTACGCAGCCAAGGTGGCGCATAGCAGACTAGAATCGTCAATAGAGTGAAGCCTGCGCACCATGCTGCTCCATACCCATTCCGGACGAATAGTGCCAGCCCTACTACCGTTAGAACAGCAATGATGACAAGGCCGAGCCTTTCTCTAGCGTTAGCGTGCAGAACGATCAGCAGCAGTGCAAATAATGAAGCCATTGTATATCCAGCCAAGGAGATCGGTATCGCCATCCAAGGATCGGAGTACATGGTATACGTCACCCCGCTCTGGTCCGCATACAAATAAATATGCATGACATCACCCTTAAGCAGCAGCGTAACAGCAGCATGTCCCAGCTCATGAACAAGCGTATTCACATTGCGGAAGAACTCCGAGAATGGAATGAACCTGGTTAGGAATATTGTGATGAGCATAAATACAGCCATTTTGAACCAAGACCCGATTGTAATCCCCTCTTTCTTCCCGCTTATCCTTCCTTAGGCGCTTCAACAGCTGAGACCTCAAGCTGCTTCCAGTACGACATAACGGCAGGATTAGGCTCCGGGTTCTTCAGCTCCATGGAACGCATCGCTTCCACCACAATTCGGAGAACGGCATAGTCACGATACCAGCGGTGGTCAGACGGAACGACATGCCATGGGGCAGCACTGCTGCATTTCTCCATCGCTTTCTCATAATACTTGGTGTATGCATCCCAGTGCTCACGTTCGGCCAGATCACTCGGATCGAACTTCCAATTCTTGCTCGGGTCTTCCATACGGATTTTTATTTTCTCAAGCTGGAAGTCCTTCGATATGTGTAAAAAGATTTTGACAACCTTCACCTGACTGCCTTCAAGCAGCGACTCGAAATGGTTAATAGACTTGAATCTCCGCTTCGCTTCTTGATCTTTAATCGAACCGTGAACTCTAGTTATAAGCACTTCCTCGTAATAGGAACGGTTGAATACGGAGATTTGCCCCAGAGCCGGTACATGCCGATGCGATCGCCATAGGAAGTCATGCTTACTCTCCTCTTCTGTCGGAGTCTTGAAGCTGTGGGCTGATATGCCTTGCGGGTTAAGACCTGAGAACACACGCTTGATTACCCCATCCTTGCCACTGCAGTCCATCCCTTGAAAAATAACGAGTAAAGCCTGTTCTCTGCCAGCAGCGAGCTTCTCCTGCAGCTTTTGCAGTTCCTCCCTCAGCTCCAGCATCTCCTCTTCAACCTCTTCTTTACCGTGATGCTTCCCTGTATCCTTCGTATCGATTTCTTGTAGATCCACCTTTTTCTGGCGTGGCAATTGGTAGCGATTAGGCATCTTCCTGCCTCCTTATCATCATATTATTAGTAGTATGGCTCAAATGCTGAAGGTCTATTTGGTGCTTGCCTGTGCCTCCTAAGGAAGCGAGGGAGCCTGCACAGTTGCAGACTCCCTCTATTATACGTTGCAACTAGCTTTGAAGCTGCGCTAAAATTTGCGGGTCCTTCAGCTTCGTATCCTGTGCGAGCAGTATGATCTTCGATACGATCTCTGCTGTCTTCGGATCCTCATCCATGAACGGCAGGAATATCTTGCCTCGATGCTGCGAGTGAACCGGAATGATGGACAGTGCTCCTCTAGCTTGCTTGTGAACAACCGCACTGCCAAGATGAACGCTGTACTCGCCCAGCTTGCCGGCAATAAGGGCATGATTGCCCTCAAGCCTGACATTATCGATTCGCAGCAGACGCAGTGACTCACGAACGATAGACGTACGAATACCAATAGTCGTCAAGCTCGCCTCTGGATCAACACCGCCAACATGAGCTACGCTGACAATCAGATCAACATCCCGCATGACCTCCGAGAAAATCAAGCCGGGCACATCAGCTACCTCCAACCCTTCGTATGTGTTGCGATCATAGAATCGAACAGCCTCTATCGTCGGACTCTCTACCTCCGACGGAGAGAACCAGTCGGCAAGCGCATAGATGCTGGCTATGACATTCTCCTTATAGAACACTTTCTGCAAGCCTTCCTCGTAGCTAACTGTCCAGCCTCTTCCTTTGAGCAGACTGACCGTTTTGCGCGGCTGAATCTGATGGCCTGCATATCTGCGGGATATCGAGCCGCTTGCCAGCTCATCGGCGTTCGGCAAGTAAAGCTCTCTGAACACCTGCTTGAACGGCTGCTTCAGCTGTCTGTCGAACAAATCCTGCTGATACAAGCTCCATTGACCACTCGCATACAAGTGAAGAGGATGCGCGATAAGCAGCTGCTCCTCATCTCCTACTGCATAACGCTGCCCATCAGCAGCAATAAGCAAGCCGTCCTCGAAGTAACCAAGATGCTCATTCGCCTTAAATACGAGAATTCTAACCAAAGGAGCAATAATCGGGTTATTCATCAGCTTGCTGACCTCTGGTACCGTGAAGGCACTTCCCGCTTGCATCGATCGCTCAAGCTCTGCCTTAGCTCTCCTATACTGATCAGTCAGCTCAGACTTCGTTTCCTTGAGCGCATTGATATAGTCATGCTTCTTGTATGCTGCTGGAACAGATTTAAGCTCCTTGCCTTTACGATATAAGGCAATAGCCGAATGTCCATCCTCCCCAATCACAAGCTGTGCCGTCAGCTCATCCTCGAGCTGGAAGGGCTCGAAGTAAGGAAGCAGCTCATCCAGCTTCTTCCCTTCCATATCCCAGGTCAAGCGGATCACATCCGCATAGCCGGCATTTCTCGCGAGATTGTCCAGCGCTATGCTTGCCGTCTTCCCTTCGCTAGCTCTGCGCTGTGCTCCGAAGGTTTTACTCTCCTTCAGGAAGCGCTGGATGAACGTATATCGCTCCAGTACATCATGATCACGCTCTGGTCCCTCAGCAAGTGGAACTAGGCTATAGCTGAGCAGATGATCCTTGTTCCGCTTCTCTGCAACAGATTCTCTCAGCTCCTTCGCATTCAATTGACCAAGGACTGCATCCGCGAACAGCTGGGAACGCCTGTGATTGGCTCCCGCAGATATATACTTGGCACATTGATACAAGAGCTTGAATCTCTCTTCACCAAGCTCAGCATAGGCCTCGCGGAACCAATGAATATCAAAGGCGCCATCATTGAAGTCTGCTGGAGATATGGGCGAATAGTGAGCAACAATCGTCTCTTTCTCCGCTGAGAAGGATTCATTAATGTGTGCATGGAAATACCACGCAGCACTCCTAAGCCCATTCCAGCCCAAATACTCGGATATCAGCTCCACCCATTGCGGCGCATACATGGCAGCCTCAAGCAATCTTAGATCGGATATCCCCCTCACCTGAAGCAGCTCACGCAGCAGCTCTGCGGATTCGTCTGGCTTGGGATGGCACACCTTCAACAAATGGCTGAACGTTTCTTTCTTCGTAATATCCTTGCCATATCCATA
This sequence comes from Paenibacillus xinjiangensis, assembly GCF_059686975.1. NCBI lineage: Bacteria > Bacillati > Bacillota > Bacilli > Caryophanales > Paenibacillaceae > Paenibacillus > Paenibacillus xinjiangensis. Next base: position 44,046 of record NZ_JCAALS010000008.1, read on the forward strand.
AATGTACCCTCGCACGAACGCTTCCTTATCCAGCCCTCCAAGTATAGCTAGAAAATAATTCATTCCTTCAATCTGTTGGATACTGGTTGCGAGGTTCGACACTTCCGTAGCCAGATCACCGCGATTGAGTTCCATTTCCATAATACGCTGAATGGTTTGCTCCTTGAGCGGGATAAGCTCCGGGTACTTCTCTAGCAGCTTGTTATTCGGACTTGTAAGCTGTCTGATATGATGGACATTGCTCCTGTCTCGAACGAGCAGCTCCTCATACAACAGATTATCATCAATAATCCCCTGTCGGTATGCTCTGCCCAGGTCCTCTAATGACGGATTGAATTGCTGATATCGGTTCATGTCGTATATCTTATATGACGTTCGGAATCCGTCAGCAAATGATTCATCATCATGCACACTGTCACGGAGGCATCTGCTCCAGTAGCTTGCAAACAGGTTAAGCAGCTCGCTCTCCTCTTCCAGTCGATCTTCAGGAAAGCATTGAATCATTAAATTCAGAACGTGATACGCAATCTGGAATTTATCCTCCTTGCCGCTCTGCTCGGCATATGCCTCAAGCAGCTCATTCACTTGCTGTTCGTAAGGGACTTGCTTAATGAGCTCAAGCACTTCCCGAATATTGTCCATGGGGTGCAAATTCTCCAGCAGCTCTGCTCTCCAGCCTTCTGCCGGCTTAAAGTCATTCATTCTCCAGCGCTCAAGAGTACCTGAATAATAACCATAGATTGTTTTCATATTCTTATAAAAGTCGATTTGCAGCAGTTCTGCCTCTCCGAAGCCGCTTTTCTCCAAATATTCCTTCCACACATCCGTTAGCGGATATCGCTCCAGAGGCGGTGTCTTCTCTTCCTCTGAATAATAGCTCCAGTTGAATGTAGACAATCTCGCACCAAGAAGCAGCGACTGCTTCGCTCCTGAATAATCCTGAATCTCGTATTCGTATTCACGATGCTCATGTATCAAGTCTGATAGACCATAGATAAAGTCCTTTACTTGCTGTACCGATAAGTTGAAGCAACGCTTCCCCTCCTCCAGAGCGGATAGCGGCAGCTTCTCTCTTGCCGTAAGCTCAGGCGCACCAAGTGCAGGATCAAACAAGCCGAAGCCATTGCTCGCTGAATAGGATTCGCGCTGTTTAAGCTTCGCGATGAGCAGCCGCTCCTTATCTGTAGGAGCATCAAACGTATCAACCTCATCCTTCAATGCGGTAAACAGCTCGACCTGCGAGGGCTGCTCCTTCATCTCGGTCAACAGCTCCAGCGCTGCAAGACGCTGCAGCTCGTTGCGGCTCCGCAGCAGCAGTCCCAGAACCGCTTCCAGATGGTGTGCGGACTGCTTGAGAATTAGACCAATTGCACTTTGTCTTAGAGAACCTGTCTTGAGCTTAAGCATAGCCACTACATGCTCCAGCTCCTCTTCATGCAAATCAAGCTCCATCGCCTTCCGGGCAGCAAGCTCGCGGTTGCTCATGCTCTTATCCGATAGGCTCGCAATGATGAAGCTTCTCTGCTCACGGCTTGCTGCCTCATTCAAGAAATGCTTGAGCAGCTCCCCCCGAAGATCAGGACTGAGCGAATCCTTGATGGCAATAAGCTCTGCGATCCACTGTTCATCCCTATCATAGGAAGCCAAATACAGCATTTTTCTCACGAGAATGTCGGACGTATAAGTCACACTAAGCCAATCAAACACCTGTGAGCGGATCGTCTGCTCCTTCTGCGGCTTAGCTGCCAGCAGCTGTCCGAACTGCTCGAACTGCCTTCTTCTAACCGCTTTATCTTCTAGCAACGGGGTTCTATTCACAACTAGATTCGTCTTATAATCCCCATCTACGCTCTCCCAGCTGTGAGAATAATCATAGGTGTAATTCGTTACAATCCAATATTGCAGTTCCTGATTAGGCTCATGAAGATAATCCTTGGCAATAGAGAAGCGAACATCATCATTCTGACTCTGAGCAAGCATATATTGAGCAGTAATTTTACGATAATCCTCTGTACTCGCCATTAAGGAGCCGATGTGCTCATACAGCTGTTGCTCCTCATGAACCGCATACGCCCATAAGCTCATATAGAGCTGGTTCACGTTGTCGCTCTTCAGCCATTCTTCTCGTACAGACTGATCCGTCAGGCAGCTTGCAGCATACTGGATAACCTGCTTGGCAACTCTAGCATGAGCGGCTTCCAGACCAAGTCCCGTCCATACATCCAGTGCACGAACGACAGAGCTGTAGCGAATAAGATCATGCTCGATAATAACCTGCAGCATGTGCTGCATGGCCTTAATCGTCCCCTCATCCATCGACTCCACAATGCTCTGCCGCAGCCCCTCCTGCAGCCTTGCTGCTACGAGCAGCTCACCGGCCATTCGGTATACTTCCTCGCTGTGGCTGAGGAACATCCCGCTCAGCATATGACGAGACAGCAGCGCCGTATTGTTGTCTCCATATATAATTTCTGTGAGAGCTGCAAGCACCTCTTCATTACCATTATCAATCTCATATGCGATAAGATAAGGAACAGCCTTAAGCTGGTATTGAAAGTTGTTATCTGCAATATAATTCGGTTTCGTCAAATAATCGATTACCCTGAAGCCAGCGCAATTCATATAAAATAAAGATATCAATCGGCCTAGCAAGGCAGGGAGATGGACACGCTTCTCTGCTGTACGGAAAGGCCTGCGCATATAGCCGTTACTATAGGGATATTCGACAGCATGTTCAGCCATATGCCTGAAAGCCAGCGCATACGGTTCATCGAGAAGCTCGTCAATAACGGTGAGAAGAGGCTCGAACAGGCGTTCATCCTGCCCTTCTGCTAATCCATTCAGCAGATCAATAGCCTCATTATTGTCTACATACCCGATCTCGCTCATGTCGACAAGCTTAAGCGCCAAGCTGCGCTCTGTATCTGTAAGAGCAACTGATCTCTCCTTCATTTTCTGAAAAAAAAGCTTCTTCCCTTCTATTTCCATCCTGTTAGCCTCCTTCGCATATCCCTTACCACATTCTCCCTGCCAGCATAGTTAGTCGGATGAATGCGATATCATCACCCTCCTGCAAGGTTAACGGCGCCTCTAATTGCTCCACTTCATTATCGTTGATAAACACCCGATACAGCCCATCCTCGAACGCAAGAATAGCTGTGCAGACCGCTTCGTCGGCATTGGCTTTATTCTCGTTGTAGAGCGAGCCGAAGCCAACCTTGCCGACAGCCCCCTGCAGCTCTACCTCACTCTGCGTCAAAAAGGGCACAAGCGGTATCTCCGTCTGCCGTTCATTGAATCGCTTCACATTCATCGCGACTACATCGGTAAGCAGAGCTCTTAAGGTGTGCGGAGCTTCAGACAGCTCCCATTCTTTGCGATCCAAATGATTTTTCTTTTTCCCTATGCTTTTAACCGTTATGTATACCTTTATCACAGCTTCACCTCTAATATGTTACCTATATTTATGAATATCGTACCATATTCAGGAAATAGCGTCCTCAAACAGCAGTCCTATAAAAATGAACCGTTAGTATCATTGCGATATAATTTAAAAGAGCTCTGACTGTTATCAGTCAAAGCTCTTGTCCTTATTCTAATGAATGATCGTTAACTAAGAAGCTGCTTCAATTCCTTCAGCTGCTGGCGTTCTCCCGCAACTACGAGTGTGGCTCCCGCGGTGAACACGAATTCCGGCTCCGGATTAATATGCTTGACCTTGCTCTTCTCTACAACGGCCAATATAGTTGCTCCAGTCTCACGACGAATATGGAGCTGTCCGATCGTCTTGCCTAAGCATTGGGATCCCGGCTCTAGACGCAGCCACTCGATCATCAGGCCGTCCAGCATCATTTCTTGTTCTTCTATAAATTTCGGCTTATACGTAATTCCTGCAAGAATAGCAGCTACCGCCCTCGCCTCATCATCATCCAATATGACAGACGACAATACATCTTCCGGATCTTGTGGATCGATATGAAACAGCTCGCGACGGCCATCATTATGGATTACCACAACAGGATGGTCACCTCCTCTTGTTTTCAGCTCATATTTTTGACCGATGCCAGGAAGGTTAGTTTCTCTAAGATTCAAGATTAATTCTCCTCTTTTTCATATTCATCTCTGTCCGTATGCTGCTGAACATTCGGGCGATCTGATCTTACCCTTATCTTATCAAACTAAAAATATAAGTCTAGCATAAGTGCTTGGAACTTTATGCTACATTCAGACAGCTTGTCGAATACCGAAGCTAACCCTCGCTTATTTCACAGACTTAAGTACTACATTTGTTTTTACTATATAATGAAACCATTGCTGCTCGCGTTCGTATAATAACATGCGGATTTTTGTGCCAAGAGAGGTGTGTGCCTGTTCCATGCTACAAGATTTTCTGGATTTTCTAATGAGGTTTGGTCCGTGGGGCCTATTTTTCCATGCTTTTATAGATGCGATTATATTTCCAATTCCCGCCCTTTTCCTTCAAATTCCGCTCAGCTTTATGGATCCCTCCTCGGCCTTGATCCTCGCAACCGTCGGATTTATCGGCTGTTTGCTTGGTACACCGGTCGGCTTCATGATTGGCAAGCTACTCGGACATTCCGTTCTGTACAAAATTCTAAAAAAAAGCTGGATTGACTCCGCAACCCGGATGTTCCAGAAAAATGGGGAAGCTGCTATATTAATCGGCTCTTTCACACCTATTCCCTTCAAAGTATTCACGATATTATCCGGTGCTCTAAACTTTCCGCTATGGCGTCTGATCATCTACGCAGCCATTGGGAGAGCAGCCAAGTTCTATCTAATAGGCGGATTGATCTATTTCTACGGTCAAGCAGCAGAGAGCATGGTTCATGATGTATCCATTTATTTATTCGCAATCGGAGTACCGATAATCGTATTGTTCCTGTACATTCGTAAAGTCATCCGCAAAAAACGTGCCGCTTCTCTTCCGAAGGAAGAAGCTGCGGTAGAAGAAGCTCCGGTAACGGATAAAAGCGTAACTCCTCATCTTTGAGAGCGGAGTTACGCTTTTTTTGTATCTGGTTTTCATTCTCTAACTACCGGGGTAATAAGAGAGAACCGCGTACAACAGAGAGGGGAATGAAAGAATGGGACAATATATTGAAGTTGAGAATAACGTCAAGCTATTTGTGGAGGATATCGGATCGGGCCCGCCTGTTATATTCATTCACGGATGGCCGCTTAATCATACCATGTTCGAATATCAGTTCACGCTGCTCGCTGAGAACGGCTACCGCTGTATTGGTATCGATCAACGGGGCTTCGGCAAATCCGACGCACCCGCCGGCGGCTATGGCTATGACCGGCTTGCAGATGACCTTCGTGCTGTCATTGATCATTTGAAGCTGGATAACGCAACCTTGGTTGGCTTCTCCGTCGGTGGTGCTATCTCTATTCGCTACATGGCTAATCATGAAGGCTACGGTATTAACAAGCTCGCACTTCTCGGAGCAGCAGCACCTTCCTTCACCGTCAAGGACGATCATCCCTATGGGATGAGCATCGCAGATGCTAACGCACAGATTAAAGCGATACAAACCGATCGGCCGATCATGCTCCGAGATTTCGGCAAGCTATTCCTGGCTCCGAACGCAGACAAATTAAACCCGACAAGTGAAGCATTCAATGATTGGCTCTATCTGCTTGGCCTTCAAGCATCTGCATGGGGCACCGTCCATACGTTCGAGACGCTTCGCGATGAAGATCTTCGCAGCGACTTGTCCCGGATCAATGTGCCAACGGCTATTTTCCAAGGAGCGCTTGATCAGATCTGTCCACCTGTGTTCGCCGAGCTGCTGGAGCAGGGCATTACCGATACGAAGCTCGTATCCTTCAAGCAGAGTGGGCATGGTCTCATGTTCGATGAGCAGGATAAGTTCAATCGGGAGCTGCTGAGTTTCTTGGAAAATGATAGATAAACCAGGCACTTCGCAGATGAATGTTCTTACGATCGCTGTTGTTTCCGGATTGCTTGAACAATTGCCCAAGGGGGCAATCCGGAAACAAAGGCGAGCGCTGACGCTTCTACAGAATCATTCATCTGCTCCGTTATCGTTTAATACTATCTATCTAAAAAAAGAAATATAAAAGGCGGTGCAGGATCTCCTGCACCGCCTTCTTTTATATTCTACCAAGCATTCACGCCAAGCTTATCAATCGTTTCCTGAATAAAAGCTGGCTCGTCCGCCGGGGTTCTGGAGGTTACCAGATTCCGGTCAACGACCACTTCCTTATCTACGAAATGGCCGCCCGCCTGCTCGATTTCATCTGCAATGCCCGGATAGGATGTTAATGTCCGCCCCTTGAGCAATCCCGCTTCCGCTAGAATCTGCGGACCGTGACAAATAGCAGAAATCGTAATGCCAGCCTGATCCGCCTGCTTCACAAAGGACTGAACATCCGCATTATCCTTCAGATGAGAGGGAGACTTACCTCCGGGAATGATGATAGCGTCATAATCATCCGCTCTTGCATCTTGAATGGCGAGATGAGATTTGTAAGCAACGGTTCCCTTCTTGCCTGTAAGCTCATCATTCTCTTTCAAGCTTATAATGACTGTCTCATGGCCATTCTTGACCATTTCGTCAAAGGGATTCTGCATCTCCGAATCTTCAAAGCCGTCCGCTAGCAAAAAAGCTACTTTTTTCGCCTTGGTCATTTCTTTCGTCATGTCTATGCACTCCTCTTCCGGTAATAGCTATTCCTTACTACTATACCCAAGAAGAAGACTTCCGAAGCATTAAACGCCGTACTGCTCGATCTTGATCAGGTTCGTTGCGCCAGCTCGGCCGCTCAGTGAACCCGCTGTAATCACAACATAATCGCCTTTTTCCAACAAGCCTGTGCTTCCACCACTCGTGATAGCTGATTGGAAAATTTCATCTGTCGTACCCGTCTTGCTTCCCTTCACCGGAACAACTCCCCATAGCAGAGCTAGACGCTGAAGTACATTATCGTCAGAAGTTATCGCGATTACCGGTGCCTCTGGACGATATTTGGATACCATACGAGCTGTAAAGCCGCTCTCTGTAGGAGTAAGAATCGCCTTCGCACCCAGCTCCAGAGATGAGCTTACTACCGCTTGGCTAATGACTTCAGTAGTCGTTGTCGGTTGTGCAGATCTGCGCTGACGGAAGCCGTCTTGATAATCAAGCATCGACTCCGCTTTGACAGCAATGGACGACATGATCGTAACGGATTGAACCGGATATTTACCCGCAGCCGTCTCACCGGAGAGCATGATTGCATCCGTGCCTTGCAATACCGCATTCGCAACGTCACTCACTTCCGCACGGGAAGGACGCGGATTAACCTGCATGGAGTCCAGCATATGCGTAGCTACGATGACAGGCTTGCCTGCAGCATTACATTTGTTAATCATCTCACGTTGGATCATCGGCACATCCTCAACAGGAATTTCGACGCCAAGATCTCCGCGGGCAACCATAATACCATCCGAAGCTTCAATGATGGCATCCAGATTCTGAACGCCTTCTTCATTCTCAATCTTCGAAATAATCTGGATGTGTCCAGCTCCGCTTTCCAGTAGCAGCTCACGAATTTGCAAAATATCTTCAGCTCTTCTAACGAAAGAAGGAGCAATAATATCGATTTTCTGTTCGATACCGAACAAAATATGGCGAATATCACGATCTGTTACGCCTGGCAGCGTCGTGCGAATTCCCGGCAGGTTCACGCCTTTTCTCGGCTTGATGACGCCTCCGTTAATGATCGTACATGCTATTTCAGTTGCTGTAATCTCTGCAACCTCAAGTTCAATCAGACCATCATCGAGCAGAATCGTATTGCCTGGCTTCACAACAAGCGGAAGCTCGCCGTAGTTCACATGAATCCGCTGACCATCACCCAGAATTTCTTCTGTTGTTAATGTCAACGTTTCCCCTGCAATCAGCTCGTATGAAGCATCCTGCAGCTTGCCAATACGCACTTCCGGACCTTTGATATCGAGCAGAATTGGAACAATTGCATTCGTTTCAGCGGAAGCCTTACGAATACGCTCAATTCGTGCAGCGTGATCCTCCAGCTCGCCATGAGCCATATTCAATCTTGCTACGTTCATGCCCGCATGAACCATATCCTTCAATACTTCCACAGAATCACAAGCTGGTCCCATCGTGCACACAATTTTCGTCTTACGCATATTGTCGATTCCTCCTGATGAACATTAATAGTTCTATTGTAGCTCGTTTCTTCCCAAGTCACCACGAATTATAGTACTCTATATGTATTATAGTACATATTACGAAGGGGGAAATGGGCATGCTGCAGCTATCGAATGTCCGTCAGGATAGAGGCGTCGATTGGTTCGATGATGGTACAAGGCCTGCCGGTATAGCAACGCTTGTATTAGTAAGCTATGGGAAAGTCGTGTACTGGATCGAGCATGAAAAAATCATTTTGGAGAAGGGAGACCTGCTGTTCATTCCCGCCTGTGAGCGATTTTACGGCAAATGTATTCCCACTGTGTTTCATGAGAAATACGTTATCGATTTCGGCGGAGCAGACAGCCTTTCCAGCCTGCCCATTATTCATAGAAGCCAATGGATTAAATCTAAGATTGGCAAATATGACTTATGCCTCAGCCGGTTCAAGACTCTCTATTCGGAATGGACAGAGAAATCGGTATACGCCGATATCATCGGACAAGCGATCTTAGTGGAATGGCTAGCCCTCTGGAACCGAGAGCTGGACGAAGGCCCTTACTCTCCCGAGATCCATCAGCATGTCGACCGAATGAAGAGCTATATCTCTAACCATTATCGGGAGAAAATAACGAAGGAGGAGCTGGGCGACTATATTCAAAAAAGCCCAAACTATGCGGCAACCCTGTTCCGACGGATAACCGGACAAACCATCAGTGAATTCGTGCATACAGCAAGGATGAAAAGAGCAGTCTATCTGCTCGTTGATTCTACTCTCACGGTGGGAGAGATAGCAGAGTTTGTCGGTTACCGCGACGTCTCCTACTTCCAGCGGATCTTCAGGCGTGAAACCGGCAAAACCCCTACTGATTACATGAAGGAGCGTCCCATCCCATAAGCCTTTATAATTCCAGTGAGGTTTATTGTGCGGTCATACTTTCTGCACTTTAATATGCACTCTAGATAGCGTTATAATACTAGTGAAGCCACTATTCGAACTCATTGGAGGTTATCATTAATGAAACCGTTCCCATTGCAACAACGGGATATTCCCGCCAGTCAAATTGTATTAGGCTGCATGCGCTTAGGCGGCGATTGGGATGACAAGAACCCAATTACTGCTGAGCACTATCGTGAAGGCCATGAAGCTGTCGAAGCGGCACTTGAGATTGGCGTCAATATGTTCGATCATGCCGATATTTATACAAGAGGAAAAGCAGAGCGTGTATTCGGACAAGTCCTGAAGGACCGTCCTGAGCTCCGCGAACAGATCCTCCTCCAATCCAAATGCGGTATTCATCTCGCTAATGGGGCTGATGAGCCCCATCGATTCGACTTCTCGGAATCCCACATTCTAGATAGCGTTGACGGCATCCTACAGCGTCTTGGTACAGAATACATCGATTTCCTGCTGCTGCATCGACCAGATGCTCTTGTTGAGCCAGAGGAAGTCGCAAGCGCCATCCATACGCTCAAGAAATCAGGCAAGGTTCGCCATTTCGGTGTGTCCAACATGAGCCAAGGACAAATCAAGCTGCTGCAAGCTTATACGGATGAGCCGTTTATCATTAATCAACTTGAGCTAAGTCTGCTGAAGCATGGCTTCGTTGATACTGGACTTCACGTCAATCAAGAAGCAGCACGCAGCAACGTATTCCCAGAAGGAACGCTCGAGTTCTGCCGTTTGGAAAATATTCAGCTGCAATCCTGGGGCCCTCTTGCCCAGGGCTTGTTCTCGGGAGCATCCCTTGAAGGAAAGAACGAAGCGATCATCAAGACGGCCAGCCTCGTCCAGCAGATGGCCGAAGAGAAGAGTACAACTCCAGAAGCTATTGTGCTTGCTTGGCTGATGACTCACCCTGCTGGCATACAGCCGGTTATTGGAACCATTAATCCTGGCCGTATTCGGGCTTGCAAGGATGCGAATACGCTGCGTCTCACTCGTAAAGAATGGTACAGACTATACGCGACCTCACGTGAGAGCAATCTGCCTTAAGCCGCACAGGAAAAGCCCAGTCCAGCGCGGTATTGCCGCATTGGACTGGGCTTTATTCAGGAGCTATTGTTAACGTTGAACCGCTTTGAAGCGGTAGATCTTGCTTGCATAATCACCGTGGAACAATGGAGCTGGAAGCCCTGCGTATAGAAGCTCGTCGCCGCCATAAACTGCGCCATTCTCTTCATATACATAATCCAGCGCAGGATCTAATCCTTTGAGACGGAATCTGCCCAGCGGAGGATTCGGTTCCTGAAGGACGGACACATAGACAGCGAACGCCTCTGTCTTATCCTTGGACACATACATCCACGACGCTTCATTTCCTTCGAATGGACTCTTAAGACGATAGAAGTCTCCGAATTGAACGAGATTACGAACATCCTTGTACAGTGCAACCTGATCCTTCACTTCTTCTTTCTCTTCCTCTGTAAATTTGGTCAGATCAAGCTCATAACCAAAGTTACCGGACAAAGCGACGTTCCCCCGAGTCTCAAGCGGTGTGATACGTCCCACTTGATGGTTAGGCACATCAGATACATGTGAACCCATAGAGCTGATCGGGTACACGATGCTCGTACCGTATTGAATCTTCAGACGGGATACAGCATCTGTATTATCGCTTGTCCATGTCTGCGGCATGTAGTAGAGCATACCAGGGTCGAATCGTCCGCCGCCGCCTGAGCAGCTCTCGAACAGAACCTCTGGGAATGCAGACGTAATCCGCTCCATCACGTTGTATAAGCCCAGCATGTAGCGGTGAGCTGTCTCACGTTGACGATCAGCAGGCAGCAGCGCAGAGCCAATCTCCGTCATATTGCGGTTCATATCCCATTTCACGTACGTAATCGGAGCGCTGGCCAGAATATCCGATACAGTCTGTACAATATAATCCTGAACATCCGCACGTGACATATCTAGAATAAGCTGATCACGGGCCGTTGTACGTCTGCGGCCTTCCACATGCAGACACCAATCAGGATGAGCACGATACAGATCGCTCTCCGGCGAGATCATCTCCGGCTCGAACCATAGTCCGAACTTCATATCCAGCTTACGAACACGGTCTACCAAATCCTCAAGTCCGTTAGGCAGCTTGTTCCTATCAACGAACCAGTCACCAAGCGAGGTTTTGTCATTATCCCGCTTCCCGAACCAGCCATCATCAAGAACGAAGAGCTCGATGCCCAGCTCTTGACCGACTTTGGCAATGGACTCAATCTTGTCTGCTGTGAAATTGAAATAAGTCGCTTCCCAGTTATTGATCAGGATCGGTCTGCTCTGATCGCGGAATGCACCACGGATCAGTCGTGTACGATACAGGTCGTGATAGCTGCGGGACATGCCTCCAAGACCCTGCGATGAGTGAACGAGCACCGCTTCTGGTGTCTGGAATTGCTCGCCTGGATCCAACTTCCAATTGAAGTTAAACGGGTTAATCCCTATTTGAAGTCTAGGGGAATGATATTGATCCACCTCAACCCCAGCGATAAAGTTACCGCTATAGACAAGGTTCACTCCATATACTTCGCCATGATCCTCATCCGCACCATCTTCCAGGAGCGCGATGAATGGATTCTGCACGTGGCTGCTGGAGCCGCGACGACTCTCAACTGACTGCATGCCTGGCTCCAAACGGCGCTTATGGATATGACGCTCGCGTGTCCAAGACCCTGACAGCTGCAGCATGTCATAGTCATCATTAGTGAAGTCTAGACTCATACTGAGCGCACGCAGTAATTGAAGCGTTCCAGTTCCGTTGTTAATAAGTCTTGCCGATCTAGTGATTGCATTGTGCTGCTCGAACACTGTATAAGTCAGAACAACTGTAAGGCCGGAGTAAGCGTCCTTCAGCGTCAGTTCAAGAGTAGAAGCCTCATTATCGCTCTCGGTATATACGGAAGGCAATCCTTCAAGCGCAGGCTTGCCCTGGCAAATTTCATGCGATTCATAACGCAGATCAGTCACTGTCGTGCCATCCGGAAGAAGCGCTTGATAAGCAGGAGTACGGAAATCCGAGTTGCCGTAAGCTGGATATTCATGCGGCATCGTGTCCAGTGATATGCTGCGATTATCCAAATCAGTCGAAGGACTGAAGGAGCAGCGCTCCTGCAATTGCAGCAAACGATCCAGCTGACTGCCACGAACCTTGCGTCCCCAATAGACGTGAGCGGGATATCCACCCTCTACTATTTTAATAACATAGCTTGTATCCAGTGATTGCAAGTGAAATACTTGTCCATCGAACGCAATTCCCATCGTTATAACCTCCATATAATTATCTATGTTGTTGTTTCATTGGCTTGGCCGCCACAGCTTTCCCGAATCATTAAGGTTGTGTCAATAATGACATGCAGGGGCACTTCCCTGCCTTCAATTCGCTCAAGCAGCAGCTGCACAGCTGTTCTGCCCATCTGCTCCGAATACACTTTAACTGACGTGAGCGGCGGACTGACGAATTCAGAAACCTCAATATCATCGAACCCGATTACAGCCATATCTTCCGGCACTCTGACACCTCTCTCATGCAAGGCGCGAAGCGCTCCTATCGCCATCGGATCACTTCCAACGAAGCAAGCAGACGGCCATTCACTCAGCTCGAGCATCCGCTTCATCAGCTCATAGCCATTGTTGGTCGTCCATTCTCCAGTCAGCATCCACTCTGGGGACGTTAGTCCAGTATGCTCAGCTATTTGCTTGAAATAAGCCATCCTCTGCTCATTGACCCCATCCTCAGCAATCCCTCCGATATAGCCAATCCGGCTATGCCCAAGCGAGATCAGATGATCCATTACATCCTGAACGGCCTGCTTGAAGTTCAAATTAATCGAATCATAATGACGGAATCTGGTGCTGTGGTCTACAAGCACGATATTGGCCTTATCTCCTAGCAAGTGCACGAGCTGCTGTTCTCTAATTGATCCAACGACGATAACGCCGCTGAGATGAGACAGGGGCTGCATATCCATTCCGCTGTTCTCTCTCCACACCTTCCCAATCGCTATGCCAAGCTCCTCACATCGACGCTCGACCCCTCTTCGGATGGATGCAAAATAAGGATCTTCACTCTCTTGCTCCTGCGATGAACATAGCAGCAGACCGATTTCGAGACTGGATAGCTGATTTTCTTTCTTCATTCGCTTCAATCGGGCTGGCTTGTATTGCAGCTCCTCGGCTATCGCGAATATACGGTCTCTTGTTTCTGTGCTTACGGACAAGCCCGGATCATTATTCAGCACTCTCGATACGGTTGCAGAAGACACACCAGCCTTCTCCGCTAATTGTTTAATCGTTGCCATTTCATTCACCACATTAGTTTTAGTTAATAAATTTACTAAATTCAATGAATATTTTATCAAATGAATCTGTTTCTTACAACTGTATTTTTATGCCGTTCTCAGTACTCATCTTTAATGTCAGCTTGTTGCTAGCGTTCTATTCGAATCTTACTATTTCTATTCTGCTCCAGACATGCACAAAAGACCGAATTAGCTGAGCGCTGCTCACCAATCCGGTCTTGATCTTGAGTATTCCTATTCATTAGCCGCATAATACAGTTCTGTGAACCTCTCAGGAGGAACAGGCGGACTATAAATATAGCCTTGAACGAGATCACAATTATGCTCACGAATAATTTGCAGCTCGTCTTGCGACTCTACCCCCTCTGTCACTACCTTCATATTCAAATTATGCGCGATGACGATCAATGACTTGAATATCATCTGCTTCTTAATATCATATACAATATCATGAATGAATGTTTTATCCAGCTTCAAGTAATGAAGCGGAATGCTCTGTAGATAACTCAGGGAAGAATAGCCTGTACCGAAGTCATCAAGCGACAGCCGAATACCAATCTGCTGAATATCATGCAGGATTTTGAGCGTATGCTCCGGTTTATCCATAAATATCGATTCTGTAAGCTCCAGCTCCAGCTGCTCTGGCCTAATGCCTGTCTCTCTAATAATCTTCTCTATCGTGTGCACAATATGCTTCTGCTGGAATTGAATCATAGACATGTTCACACTGACTGACAATGAGGAAATTCCAGCCTTCTCCCACTGCTTAATCTGCATACAAGCCGTCCTCAGCACCCATTCCCCCAGCTCAATAATATAGCCTGTTTTCTCGGCTAACGGAATGAATTCCAGCGGTGATATCATCCCGAGCTCTGGATGCTTCCAGCGCAGCAGCGCCTCCGCTCCATAAATCTGCCCCGTTGATAATTCCACCTTGGGTTGATAGTACAGTAGGAATTGATTGTTCTCAAGCGCTTGGAACAAGCTCTTCTCCAGCACACGCTCCTTCGTCGGCACATCATTCATGGAAGGTGAATATAACGTGCAGGTATTATGCTGCTTCTTCGCAACATATAACGCAATATCGGATTCCTTCATTAATCGCTCGCCGACGGAGGCATCCCATTCATGCTGCAGACTCATCCCAATGCTTGCTGTCATATAGAAATGTCTGTTATTCATCTGGATAGGCTCTGCAATCTGGGTAAGAATATCGTCAGCGACTAAGATTGCATGATGCAAATGATGAACAGCCTCTAGTAAGACGACGAATTCATCACCACCGAAGCGGAATACTCTTCCCTGTGTACCAATGGTATCTGTGATTCGCTCGGCAACTTGCTTCAGTAGCAAATCTCCCATTGCATAATCAAGAGTATCATTAATGAACTTGAAACCGTCTATATCGATATATAACATTGCCGTATTTCCGTGAGTTCCCTCCGGCCTAGCATCCTTCTCTTCCAGATACAGGCTGAAGCCATAACGATTAGGAAGTCCCGTGAGAAGATCATGCACCGCCTGATGCTGGAACATCTGCTCCGCCTCATTGCGATAATCAATCATACGATTGAAATGTCCAGCCATATGCTCGAACTCATCATTGGTCCGAATATCCAGCTTCTGAGTAAGCGCTCCACTCGCAAGCCTGCTTGAAGCCTCGACAACCTGTCTCATATTGTGACGGATGATTTTCTCAACAAGAAGCATCATTAATATAGTGATTGCAATAAGCGCTGCGCTTGAGATAAGGATAGAGCTAAGCATGCTTTTGTAATAGCCACTCAATATATTAGCCTTCGGGATAACCATTTCAAAATGCCACAGGTATTGCTCAATCGCAATAGGATAGAACATTCGAAGCACCTCGCCCGATCGCTCCTGATCCGGTGTATAGAGGATATTCACCGTATCCTTGCGGTAGTGGTCTAGTGATTGTCCGCCTGGCCAAGTCACATATGGCTCTGTAGCTAGTTCTGGGTTGACGCTATTCACCAGATAATTGTTACTCGTTGATATAATATTCGCGTGGCCGCCAAGCGGGCGCACCCCTGCTAGCTTGCTCTGAACGGTCTGCAAAGAAACATCAGCGCCTATAATACCGAGAAACTGTCCTTCCTCATTCAGGATGGGTAGAACAAACGACGTCATAAGAATATTTTCACCATCTATTTCGTAAAAATAAGGCTCTAGCAAAGCAAATTGCTTCGTCCGCTTCGGGATCTGATAATAGTCCCCTTCCCCTGCACGGTCATAATTGACAAGTGAGGTAGCTTGGATCGTTCCATTGTGGTGATTACGTACGATATAGGGAATGAATTGCCCAGTAGCATCCTCATAGCTGCTAGCATTGCGATGCTCGTGATCGCTATTATCAAAAGCATTAGGCTCCCATAGGGTATACGCAGCAAGTAGATAGGGGTTGTCACGAACAATCGTTTCTAACAGATGCACAACGCTGTCGCGATTATGCAAGGAGTCATTTCTCATTGTAAGCATGGAGCTCCTTACAGTCTCAAGCGTGGATATGGAATTACCGATTGATCTCTCGAAATCATCAATATAAATAATGGACTGCTTCTGTGCAAGCAGCTCACCCTCGGATAAGCTTAAATGATAGAGCTTGGCTAGATGAAAAGTAACCAATAATGCAAAAGACAGGATGATGAGTGCTCCTAGCGTAGTCATTAATTTCTGTGCAATACTGAGCCTCATCTTACTCACCTCTCAACCATCCTCTCATCGCTGCAGTGACCTATCATGTCTATCGGTCAAATTTACCAAATTATGATATGGTTCTAGTATACTTGACAAATAAAGATAAATTCAATGAAAATAATGGTGCTTTTTGCGTGAATTTGTCGAAAAAAGTCGGACTCCACTTGTGGCGAATGAAGCTCTTTTGACCTAAAAAGAAGAACCCACACCGTAATGGGTGTAGGTTCTTGACTTGCCACATGATTAAGCTTTATCTTGTTTCTGACTATTCTTATTATCTTCTTGCTGGTCTTGGAGCTTATCTTGACGCTTCGCTCCATCCTTATGCTGCGAACGATACAGCTTATGAAGCTCTTGACGAAGCTGATCAGCTGTCTTGCCTTCCGTAGCTATCCCGTTCTCAGCAGCTTTTTTGCGAAGATGCTCCAGAAGCTTTGCTTGATGCTCTGCCTTGAAGGCTTCCCATTTGGCAGGCTCCTTCGTTTTCATTGCTTGCAGCTCCGTCTTCAACTGATCCGCGCTCTTGCCTTCCGTTGTGATGCCGAAATACTCTGCCATATAGCGAAGCTTAGCTAGACGGTGCTCCTCGTAAGCTTTGCCAGATGCATGATCCCTGCCCTGAATTCCATATTTCCAGCTGTCATGGGAACGCTCCTTCCCATTATCGCTGGCTTCCGGATGAGCGGCATACGCCGGTACGGCAGACAGCAGCATGCCCGCTGCCAATACCGCGACAAACCATCGTGCTATCAATCTTGCCACAACCCTTCTATTCAATTCATGATGCTGAAGCTTGGCGAGCTCCTTCTGAGTTATTTTTCCCAAGCATCTGACAGAATAGTCCTCTGTTCTTGTTTATTTGACACAAATACCAGTTCATTACAGCTGCGACAGCTGTTCAAGCAATTCTTCCTTGGAGAAATGCTCACCGATAAAGACAGCTACATCGTTCACCTGGCCCTGAGGCGTAATACGCATGAAATCCGTTTCCTTATAAGCATATTGGAACAAAAATCTACTGCCTGTGTCTGAGAAGGTCACAATCCCTTTGGCTCTATAAATGTGGTCCGGCAGCCCTTTGAGCAGTGCTTCAAAAGCTACACTATCGACAGATTTATTCAAATAATGGGTCACTACCATAACATGGTCATGCGAATGATGATGCCCGCCGCCTTCATCCTCATGGGAGTGCTCGCTATGCTGATCCTCGTCTGAACGTTCTGTTGCTGCTGCTGCCTGTACCAGCGGTCCATCCTCCAGCCAAGTCCAATCATCCACCACGCAGCGAATTGTAGCCATAACTGGCGCATGCCTATTAAGCTCCCGCAGCAGCTGCTGCGCTTCAACCAGCTCATCTGGCTCCAGCTTATCTACCTTGTTCAGCAGCAATCTTGTCGCACAGCGAATCTGCTCCTGCATCAGCTTGAAGGTTCTTCCCTTGCCCTTGCGGCTGCGCTGCACCAGCTCAGGTCCATCTACTATTGTAATGACTGAACGCAGCTCAATCCGGCTATACATCGCTGCTTCCGTAACGCCATCTATAATCTCAATCGGATTCGCTGCTCCCGTAGATTCAATAATAATGACATCGGGCTGATGCTCATCGATGAGCATCTTAATCTCCATGCTCAGATCCCCGCGAATCGTACAGCAGATACAGCCGCTTAGCATCTCCGACATCGGCACTTCATCGCCTACAAGCTGACCGTCGAGATTAATATCGCCAAGCTCATTCATAATAACGGCTGCTTTCAAGCCTTTCGCCTGATAATCATCCAATAGCCTCGTTAATAAAGTTGTCTTGCCGCTGCCCAGAAAGCCGGACAACAAATGTATAGGAATGACCTTTGTATGTGTATCGATGTTCATGTTCATCTGCTTGTACCCTCTTCACTTGTAGATTCTTACTCATTATCATCGATTATATCGTAACGCTTACGAACTTAACAATAAGGGTGTTAGTTAGAATACAAAGGAATATCCACGTTTATAGCTGCTCAGCTGCCCACTTAAGTGGTACCGATTAAGCAATCAAATGCCTTTTCACACTTAAGGGCTTGGCGGTCCTTTAACTTATTGGAAAGTCAGGTGTGTTGACTAATTAAGGCTCTCACAGGCCTTTAAGTCCATTTATATGCTCGAAACGGATGCACACTAGGAGAATCCTAGGACTATAAAACTAATTTTTTTAGGAATAGTTTATAATCTCTTAAGCTTCTGTTCATTTTTCCCTAGGAAATATTTGCTACCATAGACGATAACAGACCAGAGGAGGACACCTAATATGAAACAAATGACTATAGCTCGCAAAATCACTCTAATCGTGGTATCCGCTCTCTTCTTCATCATTATCGTAGGCACGAGCGGTAATATTACGACTCGCCAAATGGCTGAGCGCTCAACAGATATGTATGAGAAAAGCCTGCTGCCACTATCATGGATTAATCAGATCGAGTCCAATGACAATAAACATAATGCTCTGCTTCTAGAGCTGATGTTCAATAATGATGATACTTTGATAGATGGAATCATTCAGAAGATACAGGAGACACAAGACCAAACGAATCAGCTGCTCACGAAATATCGTGAATCCAGCCTAACGACTGAGGAGTCTGCTGCTCTCTCCAAATATGATGAGCTGCTGACACAATATGAGGAACAGAAACAGCAGATTCTTAATTATATGACTACTGATCAAGTACCTGAGGCTTACAGCTATTATACCGAACAAACCGATCCTATTCGTGATGAAATGTCAGCCCTTCTCATCCAACTAGCTGATTCTGCCGAGGCTGCAGCCTTAGAGATGAACGACGAGAACCTTCTTCGAGCAGAGATCAACAATATTGTCACCTTGCTGATCACTCTGGCAGCGCTGCTGCTCCTTATCCCCATCGCTTATATCATTACTAGAATGATTACGAAGCCGGTACATGCCTTGAAGCAGTTGATGGCTGAGGCAGAGAATGGCAATATGTCCGTCCGGGGAACCTATTCGTCGAAGGACGAAATCGGGCAATTAACGGATTCATTCAATGGTATGATTGATGGCATTAGAGGATTGTTATATAAAGTAAATGAAAGCACACAGACGTTAACCTCTTCATCTGAGGAGCTTACTGCAAGTGTTCATCAGACTTCGGGAGCTGCCGAGCAAATAGCTGGGGAAGCTTCTGGTCTAGCTGTTGGCTTCGACAAGCAAACACAATCGATTGATGCCCTATCTCTTGCTGCCGAGCAGATGGTTGAGCGAATGGAGAATGTGGAGAGTATTGGGAAGGAAATGCAGCAGCTGGCGGGTCAAGCTGAGCTTGCGAATAAACATGGCGCCGCCGCCGCAAGAAGCATTCATGAGCAAATGATCGAAATTAAACAGACGGTAGAGGAGACCGAGGCTGGTATCTCAGCCTTGAACAGCCTGTCCACTCAAATCGGATCAATCGTAACAACTATTAACGAAATAGCCGGACAGACGAATCTCTTGTCTCTTAACGCTTCTATTGAAGCTGCACGTGCAGGTGATGCAGGACGTGGCTTCACTGTCGTAGCTGGTGAAATCCGCAAGCTCTCTGATGATGCTGCTGTATCCTCCCACCAGATTGCGGGATTGATCTCGAACATTCAGGCTCGAACAGAGGATGCTGTATTGTTGATGAAGAAAGGCGCAGAGCGAGTGGCACTTGGGACTGCGAAAAGCCATGATGCATCCGAATCCTTCGCAGCCATCGAGACCGCTATAACGCATACTGTTAATAAAGTAAATGAAACCGAACAAGCCATTGCAGACATCGTTGGCCAGTCTCGCCTCATGGCATCCTCCATGCAAAGAGTGAATGTCATTACCCATGAAGGAGAAGCCCGCGTCCAGCATATGTCCGCAGCCAGTGAGGAGCAAGCAGCAGCTATGGAGGACGTGTCCCATTCTGCACAGACGCTTGCTGCGTTAGCTGATGACCTGCAAACATCAATGAATCGCTTCAAGTTGTAATGGATTAAGCGGAGCGGAGCATACTCTCACATATCGAGATTTCGTGAACAGCAGATCCTGATCTTTATGGAAGTCATAGATAGAGTCATAGGCTGTCTAGATCAGTTGGTAGCCACACTGCGAAGCGATCAACGAGATTTTTGCTGTATTGCACGATAAAGAGGACTTGCGGGTGCGCTTGGCGCTGGCAGAGTGCAAGTCCATCGAGCAACCAACGAAGCTCACGCACGGAGAGAACGGATCGAGTCCAAAACCTGCTTGAACAAGTGCGGCTAACCCATCGATCGACTTGCGAAGATCCGTTGATCCACAAGCGAGATAAACGCGCTGGACGCTTGGTAAAGTTAGCATGGCGCCTCAAGTGCGATCACGATTTTGCGGAGTAAGTGGGGATCGAAGCCGGCATGAAGCTCGATACTGGCTTGTCCGATACGTACAACCAGAGAAGACGAAAGGGTACTAATATCTTTATTTTCGACCAACTTAAGTGGCACAAAGCGAGGAGAAGGAAGAGGAGATAGGGAAGCCGGGGAGGAAACACCTTTCATTTTGCGAAACCAGTATTTTAGTTGTTCTTTTGTACAGAATTGGCATTACACCAAGCAGCCATTGTGAGGCCGCTGGATCTGTAATTTGCAATACGATCCATCCATGCTTGGCGACGTTGTTCTCTCGTGGTCATGAGACAACCTCCTCGATTAGGTTGTCTTCATTTTCTCATGAATAGATTGGATGTTGAAGGTGGGCTGGTTTTGACGCTTACATATATACCGAAGTTGAGTATAAAAAAATAAAGAACAACAATGATCAAGAGTTAACAACTCTTGATCATTGTTGTTCCGACTAGTCTAATGAGGTTTGATCAGCCCTCATATTGCCCAGTTTTGGTAATAATTCATCTTCAGTTACCTCTCATTTGAATTATTTAACCTCTGATTAAGTATCCGAACTCTAAACAATATTACAAGGCCTACTAAAGTTAATATGCCGCCAAAAATAAAAATGACAACTGGTATAACTAATGCATAGGGATTTCCGGAAACATAAAGGATATCTGATTTATAACCCATTAAGGAAGCACCACTATTTTTAATTAGTCTACTATCTAAATAATCTTCTGATTTACTTTCCATGCTCATACTCTTTGTCTCTACCTGTTTTGAACTATTAACATAATAAATGTTCCATGAATCTGGTTCAGGCATTGTTACAATCGCAATTACATCATCTTCACTACTCATATTTTCATTTTTATGAACAACAAAAATGTTCACCCAAATTCCTTTCGTGTATGTAGTACTGTTATTAGCGATTCGTGCAGAAATTGGTTCTGTAAGGGGAGTTCCATTTAAGATAACTTGTAAATTCACTAAATCTCCTGACGGTTCTTCAATAATCTCAATAATGTTATTATTAAAATCTAATCGATTGCTTGCAAGATCCATTTGGGTAATTTTGTATTGATGATTCAAAGTACGTTGGATCTTCTTTTCTTTATACATTAAATACAAGGGGTTAACTGTAGCTATTACAATCATTACCCCTAATACGACTAAAATCACGCCAACTACTTTCTTCATAATAAACCACCTTTCAAGAAGTATTTAATAATTTTATACTAATGACAATTTTAGTTTTCGGGTAGTTCTATCTTTTATAGGTCCTTTCACCTTATAAATAAAAAATAAGCAAATATTCTTACAGATAAAATTATAGTTGTAAAAATACATTGGTAATTACCCTTATATATGAGTGGCTAATCAGAGCTTAAAGTAAAGGATTAATCCTCTTAACTCCTTTAGCCATCTACAATAATTTTGGGGGTTTTTACATGAATGTTGCTGTTAGAATTGCTGTATGGTTACCTTTTGATTGGATCCAATTCTCGGATACACCAACTCTTACTACTTGGTACGCTGGGGATGGAACACCCGCTCAAAGGGGAGGCGTGAATGGTTTTAATCCCGATTCGCCAAAGTTTCGTCTTGCTCAACAAGTTAACCTTACCATTAATGATACTACCGGTAAAGTTACGAGTGCGTTCGATTATAAGAACACAGGGGAGTCACAAAGGAAAGTATTGGAGAAAAATTTAACTCCTCCACGCACTAAAATCGACTCCTTATACGCGTCAAGGGATGGTATGATTTATCAGGAAATTAGTAATACAGGGAAAGACGGGACAGGAAATCCAGGGAAATTTGTATTTAAACTAACAGGAGCAGTAGCAGAACCATTTCAGTAGTATGCGCCAGATATTAATTATGATTTTAAAGTGACTGCCTATAGCACTGGTCTGGTCCAGGTAGAGGGTTCTCATGATGGTTTTCCATGTTATGAAGTCTATAAAAAGGTTGATGGTAAGCCCTGGGCCACAGTATACAAATGGGATGGACCAGCACAAGGAAAAACTCTCAATAATCTTTTCCCTCCAATGGATGTTACAGTTAATAATGCTGGATAAAACGGCAGCTAGTACTATTACAGCTTGTTGACTATTAAGGGACCGATGCCCCCGGCCTTGGATGGCCGAGGGGCATATTTTCGTGTTGGATTAATATATGTCCACAGCAATATTACTTCTGCCGATCAATATTGCTGTTTTCAAGTTAAGCAAACGGCTAGTTTAGTTCTAGAGGAAGTAATTTGGAAGTTGTTGTGAACGAAAATCGAAATAGGAACATTAATTCCTATATTGAGAGATTCTTCCTTTCGTTCTAAAATTTCTCTAACAGAACCGAACGTGAAAAAAGCGATCAGACCTCATGACTTAACTTCGTTAGTTTCATGTAATTTCCGATTGAAACTTTATACTACTCAATTGCGTCTAACTTAGAGCAAAAGAACATTGAATATGTACTACCGCTATGCTCAAAAACATAAAGGGATGTGTTCTATTATAAAAAAACATTTTTTTTACTTTTCGTGATAACTCTGATCATGGGATGCAGCGATTCAGAAAAAACAAATTCAGAACAGAGTTATAATGTGGGCAGCACAAACCAAATAACCCAGAGCACTCCTAAGTCGGCTTCTGTAAATGATGAACCAGTTTACATCGATGAAAATCAATATGAAGGTGATGAACGTAAGATTATAGAAGTATTAAATCAATATATCAAAATTTTTCACGAGAACGATGGTAAGAGTTATAATGAACTTTATGTTACTTCAAATAAAGGTGTTGTCAATCTAGAGAAAGTCGTTCAAGAAATCACTGACATTAAATTTGACGAAGAGATCTCATATGATATAGGCAGTGATAGAGCGGTCATTATTGAGTCGCTGGAGAGGAGTCCTAGGTATTCCTCTGAAACAAAAAAGAGCAAACAATTATATATTTTTAGAGATACGGAAGCGGGATGGAAATTAGTTGGGATATCTGACTGGTGGTAATTTAATCATGAAAAAAGAAGAGATCTTCAACATTCTGGTCAATCTGACCATTAGTTAAAGATCTCTTCTTTTTTGCCTGTCTTTGAGATTATCTCTACATCTGAAAATTGAATTAGTTAGACTTACTTAACATGTCATAATAACAATCTTCTAAAAGCCTGTACTCTGCAGCCATTATGTTGAATTGACTCTTACCATTGAATAAACATCACGTTTTGGATCTGGACTTGGTTCCCAATATTCATCACTAGCACTTGTATAAACATAGTCATATCAAGGGAGTGTAATTTCGTCATCTTTAATAATGAGTTAGTGAGTATCTCCGGGAATTAGAGGAGCAGCACAAAGAAGTTACAGTACTGACCCAAAATCTCGATGGGTTGCATCGTTAAAGCTGGTAGCAAAAATGTATATCCCGTAGGCGATATCCCCAGTTACGTTCGCTTGACCGCGATAAAGACGGTGTAGCTTGCGAGTAATTGGTGGTCTTATGTTTCAATTAGAAACGTTAAATAAAATAGGGGCAGCCTAATAGTCCTCATGCGGTCCGTTTCATGATAGAAAGAGCATCTAAAAGATCCGGTTTAACAGAAGCGGTTAGCCCCACTGGCTTTGGCATTCTTTTGTAATACTTGCTCTTCTTGATGGAGCTGCGTTGCATGAAGTAATGGAATCCCTAGACTACGAAGATATACCGACACAACTTTACCTTCATGATCTTCAATTAGAACAAAATAAGTCCGCTGGTGAGTACATTCAAGGTATCGATATCTGAAAACAGAGATCTAATTACCAACTGGTTTTGTTTCAATAGATAATATTTTTAATAGGTCATATGAAAACCAAAAAAGACAGCGTAGATAGAAAACTACGTGCTGTCTTTTTTGGTTTGATTTATATCATATGTGTTTTACAAAAGAGTATCTGAAGAGGTTATTAACTCAAGTAATTCCAGAACCATGTGTGACATTGCATCCTCTCTAGGCATATGAATATATTTGCTGATATGTTTCATATCTGAATAAAAGAGATTTATTATTTTCAAGATAGCATCATGATCATTATTTTTTGCACTTTCTAATAGAGTCATGAAATCTTCATCTGAGATAACTCTTTTAACATTTTCTTCTTCCACTTATTCACCGCCTGTTGACTCATGTTCATTTCCTTAGCAGCTTCAGCTTCTTTTTGCTCTAATATATAGAGTCTATATATAATATTTTTACCAATATCCGAGGATAGTCCACTCAACATTTGATTTAGAACAAGTTTATTATCGGAATCTAATGTAAAGCACGCCTCCCCCCTATTATGTTTTTCCTCGAATGAATTTTCCCTCCGCTTTAAGACTTTGGCCCGATATTGAATTCTCCAACCTATTCGATAAACTTCTTTTCGGTACTTTTCAAAGATGGTTACAGGTTCCATTAATGAAGAACCCCCCTTACTTATAATGTAACTATAGGGCTATTTATCGATTAGAATCACAACCGAAATAGGAACATTTGTTCTTTTTTTTATAACATCATTTCTCGCTTTAAAATGGTTGTATTTTTTACTCCCTTATTTCTTTTAAAGATAAAGGGAGGTGAGATTGCTCTATGCAGATAACAGATATTATTTCATTGGTTACCAATGTTGGTTTTCCAGTAACGTTGTGCTTTATTTTGGTTAGATATGTATTACAAACTGTAGGTGAAAAGCTCGATAAGTTGGATCACTCTTTATCTCAATTAACTAAAGCCATTCATTCTATAGAAGAAAGTAAAAAAAACGACGTTTAACTCTTTTCTATCCTATATTCCTTCCTTTAGTTATTAAGGACACAAGTTCATAATGTGTAGGCTCCGAGAATCGATTCCAGCACAAAATTTCTATTTAAAGATTCTTTCTACATTTAAGTAATTCCAATACGACATACAGTTGGAGTGATTCGAGCACTAACTGGTCTACTTAAATTAAACACTTAGAACAGATCTAACTTTACCAGGCTCATATCTGAAACTTAATTAATTCTGAACCATAAGTTGTTAAAATATCTCGCTGATTTCCCTTATATTATGAAAGGCTATTCTGGCCAGAATACCTACTCCATAAAAAGGAGTGATAATATGTCTTATACATTCTCTATGAAAAAAGTTTCTGACATTGGAAATCCAAACATTAAGTACAATTATGCTATTCTTACAACCGAAATTGAAAGTACCAAGCCCGAAATCATTAACAAACAAATTACTTCAACGCCTCATATTGGTGTTAATGGCGGGTTCTTTCATAGTGCGAGTTACTCCGTCCCTCCAGAAACATTGAAATCCATCAGTTATTGGAAAGGTGATACAGGATTTCAATTGATCAACCGCGATTTGTTCAATGTTCATCATTATTACCCTCCCATGTCTTATTAGGTATTTTAAATACCCTATTTATTAAAAAAACAATGATTCTTTTGCGGTATTGACATTACCTTTTGAGCGGAATAAACTAAAATTTGAGTAGTAGAAATACGATCCAACAGAAATCGTACTCTTTTCCTTCCTTTTCTACCGTTTGATCCTATTCTTGCTACCCTGTCTCATAGAGATTCTTTTGTGCCTGCACTTGTAAATCTCATTATATTTGGTATTATAAATACCGTCAAGTATTTTAAATACCCTTTCGAATAGAGCGGAGGATTAACATGTCAATGGGAGCCATCATCAAAGAGTTACGTATGAAAAAAGGATTAACACAGCAGGATATCGCTGCTAAGCTGGATATGGGACGTTCCAACTTCGGACATATCGAGAATGATAGAGTCATTCCTTCAAGCGAGGATCTGCAGAAGATCGCTGACATTCTAAATACGACTACCGATTACCTGCTCGGCAGAGAGCACGCGAGCAGTTCCGTTCCCGAATGGGCAACGTCCAAGGACAAACGCGATTTCAAGAAAATGCTCGAGGAAGACGGCGACCTCATGTTCGATGGCGTTCCGATCAGCAAGGCCGACCGTCAGCGTGTCATGGATGTGCTTACTGGATTGTTCTGGGAAGCGAAGCAGATGAACAAGCGCGGCAAAAAAGCAGCTGCTGAGGACCAATCGCCCAACAATACCGACAAGTAGGTGGTGCTATGGACAAACTAATCATGCGGCTTATCCGAAAGTACCATACGAACGATCCATTCACCATCGCAAGTGGATTAGGTATTCATATTCGATATGCCGATTTGGGTGAACAAACCAAGGGATTATATTATAAAAAGCTGCGGCGCAGATTTATCGTCATCCATGACCAGCTGCCAGATGATTGGCGCCGCTTCGTCTGTGCCCATGAGCTTGGGCATGATCGGCTCCATCCAGGCTTCAATCAGTTCTGGCTGGAAGAGCAGTCCTTCTTCAATGTTGGCAAGCTAGAGCGGCAGGCGAATAAATTTGCGGTCAGACTGCTCACAGCTGGCGATGCATTAGGACGCTGCGAATCCATCGGTGAATTGCTGCAGCGCAACAACATCCCCAAGGAAATGGACAAGTTTTATTTATAAAACTAAATAGGCATCAGAAACCCCCAAGGCTCAGGCACTTGGGGGTTTCTGATTATCTATAATGATGATTTTGTGTCTGGACACGTTACTATTAGCTGCAATCAGAGCAAGACTAGAACCAGAGTGAACGGCTGATGATGACAAGCAGGATGAAAAGGACAAGAATAAAACCAATGCTCGAGTTACCACCATAACCGCCACCGCAACCGCCGCCGCACCCTGGTCCGTAACCTGCACCAGCAACACTACCTACTCCATAGCTCATTTGTTCATCTCCTTTTACCTAAGGTACAGTATCCTATGTCGTAAAAGCCAAAGTGTATAGGCTGTTTCACAAATTGTGCTCCTGCTCATTTTTGTGCAAGGAGGAACCTGACCTTCCGTTATGCAGCTATGACATGTATGTTCCCAGCAGCTCAGTGAACTCTGATAAATAACGAAGATCCATCTCATCGAAACGGCTGAATAGGGGACTATCGATGTCGAGCACCCCGATCAGCTGCCCCTTGCTGCGCAGCGGAATAACGAGCTCTGAATTCGAAGCACTGTCGCATGCAATATGTCCAGGAAATTGATGAACATCGTCAACCAATATGGCTTCATTGCGGCTTATGGCGGTGCCGCATACACCTTTGCCCACCGCTATTCGCGTACAAGCCTGCTTACCCTGGAAAGGACCGAGCACCAGCTCTCGATCTCCATCCAGCAGGTAGAAGCCTACCCAGTTAATATCGCTGAGAAATTGATTCAACAGCGCAGATGCATTCGCTAAATTCGCGATTCTGCTCTTCTCATCCTCTACTAAGCTGACCAGCTGCTTCAATAACAAACCGTAGTTTTCCTCTCTGGTTCCCGTATAAAGTTCATTCACAAACATAGGATATCTCTCCCTGTAATTAATAGAATCGCACTATTCCCGATGCTTCTCCATCCACTGGACACCATAATCAACAAGCTGCCTCTGAGGCATTAAGCGGACAACAGCATCTCCTATTGTGCCTATTCGAACGAATGCCGTATCCCGTTCGAACGCTTCTCCAATGGCTGCAAAATCCTCCGAATCATAGTTAATCTCATCATACTCCAGCCACTCTCTACGGCCATTCTTAAGCACAGGAGCACCTTGCCTTGCCAGCATTTTACCGCTATAGCTCGCTCTATATTCTGCAAGATGCAAGGATGTATTGTTGCCATGCTCCACTCCGAGCAAGAGCACCCAGCCATCACAATCATAGAGACGTGCCAGCGGCGATCCCTCTCCAAACCCATAGCTAAGCGAATGATTGTCGACAATCTCATGTGCCCCTGGCCCTCTGGCAGCGAAGGATACTTGAGGATGACTGCTGCGAATGGTTCCCTCTTGCTTCCGGAAGCATTCGACGAGAGCACCCATTGCACTAGTCGGAGTCAGATCCGGCTGAAAAGGCGGCATTTCCTCGCGAAGGATGCTCCACCATGCTTCAGGCACCGGCGGATTCTGCCATTTGGCAGGATCGGATAAATCGCTAGTATGGGTAGGCATAACAAGTGTCCCTTGCTCACCAATAAGCTCTTCCAATGCTAGAACGACAGTCTGCGCGCCGCCTGCAATAAAGCGGTTCATTGCACTAAGCGAAGAGTGAACGAGTAGAGTCATCCCACTGGATACGCCTAGATTCGATAAATCTCTCGCTAGTGTTGCTATAGTAATCGGCAATTCTGCCTCGTTATATTTCATATACATACTCCTATTCTTCCTTAATCCAAAAGAGGCTTCGCATAAGCCCAATGAACTCATGCGAAGCCTCTACATAATGCTTTCAGTTGGATTATCCTAGGTTAATCTCACTAAGCTGTAGTTCTTTTTGCCTTTGCGAATAATAATGAAGCGGCCATCGAATGCATCAGCAGCAGTGATCTCCGTCTCAAGATCATTGACACGCTCGCCATTCATCGAGATCGCGCCTTTCGTAATATCCTCTCGAGCTTGGCGCTTAGAAGGCTCAATACCGGTGTCTACCAGCCAATCCACAATATTCTTCGGCTCTTTTGAGGCTTGGAAGGTAGGCATTTCTTTGAAGCCTTGCTCGATTTCATCTGCCGTCAGCGACTTAATATCACCACTGAATAGTGCAGCTGTAATTTTTTTGGCCTGCTCCAGCAATTCCTCACTGTGTACGAACTTCGTCATTTCCTCCGCCAGCGTTTTTTGCGCTTCGCGTTTATGAGGCTCGGTCTGCACCTTTTCTGCCAAAGCATCGATTTCCGATTTGCTGAGGAAGGTGAAGAACTTCAAGTATTTAATAACATCACGGTCATCTGTGTTCGCCCAGAATTGGTAGAATTCGAATGGCGTTGTTTTGTTAGGATCGAGCCATACTGCGCCGCCAGCTGTTTTGCCGAACTTCGTACCATCCGCTTTCAGCATAAGAGGGATCGTCAATCCGAACGCTTGAGCCTCTGAGCCTTCTTTTTTGCGAATCAGGTCCAGGCCGCTCGTAATGTTGCCCCATTGATCAGAGCCGCCAATCTGCAGCTGAACGTCATTCTCCTTGAACAGATGAAGGTAATCCATGGATTGCAGAATCTGGTACGAGAACTCCGTGAATGAAATCCCGCTGTCGAGCCTGCTGGATACGACATCCTTGGAGAGCATCGTATTGATGCTGAAGTTCTTCCCGTAGTCACGCAAGAAGTCGATAACATTGATTTTATGGGTCCAGTCGTAGTTGTTCACCATCGTTACCCGATTGCTGCCATCGGTGTCGAACAGCTTTTTCATCTGGGCAGTCAGTGCATCCACGTTAGCCTGTATTTGCTCCATCGTTTGCAGGCTGCGCTCCGTCTGACGACCGCTTGGATCACCGATTGTACCAGTTGCACCGCCGATTAGAATAACAGGCTTATGCCCGGCAAGCTGGAACCGCTTCAGCATCATGAAAGGAATCAAATGTCCGATGTGCATGCTGTCGCCCGTTGGATCAACACCACAATACAAGGAAATTTGTTTTTCATCTATTAATTTGCGCAGTCCCTCTTCATCCGTCTGTTGGTTGATGGCGTCACGCCATTGTAATTCGTCCATAATGTTCATGGTTTATTCACTCCCTCTTAATGATCATCCTACTGCTCGTAAAAAATAAAAAATCGCCCCCGTGTCTATTGTAGACATAGGGACGATTGAATAACCGTGTTACCACCCAGATTGCATGAAGGGCGGACGAGCCGTCATTCATACCACTTTCAGCAATAATATCGATTGCTACTCCGCTTAGATAACTAAGATACTCCAAAGGTGTAATTCGCGCGCTTGTGTGTGCCAGGTTCCATCAACCCCTGACTTTCTGCAAACAGTGACAAGCTGCTACTGGGCTTCTTCAACGTATATCACATATTAGATTACAGACAGTATATTTAATTATAGATTTCTTGTCAATCCAGATCACAGATTTTCGCAGAACTAACAACCTACCGCCAGCCTTTCTCGTCCGGCGGATAGGTCGTTATTCATTAATTCAAGAAGCCCTCCAGCGCGATTGTCGGCTTGCCATCTGCCTGCCATGCTCCCTTACTATAGCCCCCGTTATAGCTAGGAGTGGCTTGCGGCTCCCAATAAAATACGCCTAGACCTTTCCCGCCTGAGATGTTGCGTATCTTCGTCTTAATATCGGCAACGAAGCTTTTGGCAGCGGCAGGCTGGTTATAATCCATTCCGATCTCAGTAATCATGATTGGCTTGCCATACCGCGTAATCATATTGTTCGAGTTGCTGACCGTTTGTGTGACCTTAGACGACCAATCTGAACTGGATGGATACAGCGACATCCCAATAATATCGAAGGTTGCCCCGTTAGCGATTAGTCCGCCAATATTCCAGACGAACACACTGTTGTCATAGCCATTCGCCAGATGAACAATGGTTTTGGTAGCCGAGCTAATAGACTTCACCGCATTGTTGCCAGTGTTGATCAGCCAAGCGTAGTTTTGCATGTTCAAGGATGCTTTGCCATC
The DNA here is from genome assembly GCF_059686975.1 of Paenibacillus xinjiangensis. NCBI lineage: Bacteria > Bacillati > Bacillota > Bacilli > Caryophanales > Paenibacillaceae > Paenibacillus > Paenibacillus xinjiangensis. The sequence continues at coordinate 75,138 of NZ_JCAALS010000008.1, forward strand.
ATTCCAGAGCATACCGTCATTCGTTTCGTTGCCGATCTGTACCCAATCAGGTGTGACACCCTTGCTCTGCATAGCTGTCATAACCTCGCGCGTATGATTCCATACAGCGTCCATCAGCTGCTGGAAGGTATAGCTTGCCCAAGCAGCTGGCTTGGTCTGCTGGCCCGGATCAGCCCACGAATCGCTGTAGTGAAGTGTAAGCATGACGCTCATTCCGGCATCCTTCGCCCGCTTCGCCAAGGTTGCAGCGCGATCTTTATTCATATATCCGTTGCCATAGCTCGAAGAAGGATTAACAAAGACTCGAATACGTACAGAGTTGATCTGGTAGTCCTGCTTCAGGATTTGAATAATGTCCCTAGTTACACCGTTTTTGTCCTTCCAGGTATAGCCTTGCGCCTCCATACCGGGTACCCAGCTGATGTCCGCACCTTTCGCGAATGCCGGAGCGGCGCTGACCTGCGGAACAGATCCCCCATTCACTCCAATAATAGTCATTAACAGCGCTGCAACAAGCATAAGGCTTACAATCCTTCGTTTCATTCCATCTCCTCCTTCACCTGAATGTTGAAGCAATAATCCTTTAATGTATACGCTTTCATTATATGGGCTTCCAACCTCTGCACATAGGATATAATTGCAACATTCATAATGTTATGGAAGCCTAATTTCCTTTTCACAACGAGTCAAGCTTTCTCCACTTCTGCAAAAAGAAAGAGGCCACGCCGCTGCGTGACCTCTAGTGCTCTTCTAATCAGAATCTATAGGATCAGATCCGTTGCTTGTAGAATTCTCTGTGCCAGCGTTGCGACCTCAGCTCGAGAAATATAAGCTTTCGGAGCAAGCTGTGTGCTCGTTTCCCCGGAAACAATTCCGGTCTGCAAGCAATCGATAATGCCCGACAATGCCCAATCAGATATGGCAGCTCTATCCTCGAACGGACTAAGCAGCTGTTCTGCCTCTGTCGCTTGAAGCTCTGTTTGAATACCGGTTAGCATCATCATTTTGGCGATGATCGTCATCGCTTGCTCACGTGTAATTTTATCATTCGGTTTGAACGTATCTTCTCCAAATCCGTTGATCAAGCTGTTGGCATAAGCAGTTTGAATATAACGGCTATACCAATCTGTCGTATTTACATCCGTGAAAGGACTTGACTGAGCATCCGGCTTAAGCCCAATGCTCTATCCAAAAAACCTCGTATCTATCCAAATCACATTCCGTGAATAAAAAAATGTTATATATGAATATACCGAGGGGCTTTGATGGCATCTTTATTTCTTTCACGCTATAACATAACGATAAGATAAAAGGCTCCCGCAAGGATAAATCTATATAACGCAAACCATTCTAAACCTAGCCTTTTAATGACCTTCAGGAAGGTGACGACAGCCAACATAGCAACTACAAAGGAAGTAGCAAAGCCGATCAGAAATAATAGAATATCATCCTTCGACAATATGTCGCGACTATCATATAGATCCAGAAGAGTAGCGCCAAACATTACCGGAACCGAGATAATAAATGTAAAATCGGCAGCCGCCTTTTGACTTGTGCCTAGTAATAGTCCGCCAGATATGGTTGAACCCGACCTCGAAAATCCCGGCCATAAAGCGAGGCATTGAAAAAAACCTATCCCCATTGCTTGCTTATAACTAAGATCATCGGTATTTTCAGCCGTTACTTTTCGTCTTGATTTAGCTGCAATAATCATTAGAATACCGCCTAAAATGAGGCCAATCAATACGGGCATTGGCCCAAATAAACGGCTCTTAATGAAATCTTTAAGAAGCAAATAAACAATCAGTGCAGGTATCATGGCCAGAATCATATGAATGGCATTCAGTCCTTTATTCTTGGAAAAGTCGAGCTTACTTAGATTCACTCCGATCTCCACATACTTTTTCCAATAAAGAATAAATACTGCCATTACAGCTCCCAGCTGTATAACAATTTTAAAGGTCGTCGCTGCGTCACCCTCGAAGCCTAACAAGTGCCCTGCAAGAATGAGATGGCCTGTTGATGATACGGGCAGAAATTCAGTTAAACCTTCTACAATACCTAATATGATTGCGCTAATAATATCAACCATTAATGAATATCCGCCTTTCTAAAGTATATTAAGGTGACCGCAAGCCCCGTTATCGCTGTAAACACGATTAAGGAATAAGCAATAACACTCGGATAAACAGTTGGTAAGGTGCCATGAGCAATATCGAAAGCAGCTGACCAGGGATTGAAAATACGATAATCCGAACTACTAACTAATAGGTTTACCAATGTAATTGAAATGGCTGCAATGATGGCTGGCACATAAGTTTTCATCATAACCGTGATCAGTACGATTGGAGTTAACAGCGTGGCAAGCAGCGTGGCTCCGATCATATATTCGGCTAAGGATTGAATCATCAGATTAATACTCAATCCTTCAAATTGTACCAACAATCCAAATCCAAGCGTCAGCCCCCATGCTTCCACCGTCAATACATAAATCCACAGTAGCAGAACTAGCAGCTTAATAAGGATTAAGCTCGTCCTAGTCACAGGAATGGTCAACAAATGCTTCAAGGTATCCTCCGTGTATTCGCGGCTAAACAAATAGGCGATTATTACGCTATATAACGGAACCCCCGTCAGTAACATCGTATACATGCTCGTATTATAGAACAGCGCTTCAAACACAGCATTCTCGGCTGTTGGCTTATTTAAGGAATCCATATAGAAGGCAAGTACAAGAAAGAACGGTACTAACGCACCACCCGATAAGCTGAGCAGCAGCATTTTGGAGCGTTTCAGTTTAAGGAGTTCGGCAGAGAACAAATCAACCAATAGTGCCACCTCCTACAAGGCTTGTGAAATAATCCTCTAGACTATTCTCACTAGCAGCAATTTTTAATACCTCGACATCATGTTCAACGAATAGTTTGTTTATTTTTCCTTGTTGGCCAAAATGAGAATAAATGCGAATATTCCCTTCGACCTGCACTTTATAATCAGTAATGCCCATATGTTTCTCCAGCAAAAGGGCAGCTTGGTTATCGTTATTAACTTGAAACTCCATGTACCGGCGGTTTGCCACATGTAGTTTGTCTATACTGATTTCCTCCAGCAGTCTGCCTTCGTGAATGATTCCTAGCCGATCCGCCAACAGCTCTACTTCTGATAAAATGTGGCTTGAAATAAAAACGGTTATTTGACGTTCCTGAGCTAATAATTTGATCAACCGCCGCATTTCCTTAATGCCGATTGGATCTAGTCCATTGGTAGGCTCGTCTAGGATTAATAGCTCTGGATAATGCAGAAGTGCTCTGGCAATGCCCAGCCGTTGTTTCATACCTAGAGAAAACTTTCCGGTTAGCTTTCGTGTCTCATGCTGCAAACCAACAATCTCAAGCGCTTCTTCTATTGCATTTTTTTTATGGATACCCATGATCTTCGCATTAATTTGCAAATTCTCTTTGGCCGTCAGGTTCTCATAAAAGCCTGGAACCTCAACAATTGAGCCGATCCTTCGCAATACGTCCTTCTTATTCGACATCATATCCATGCCGAAGAGTTCGATCTGTCCGTATGTCGGCTTTATCAAGCCAAGGAGCATTCGTATTGTAGTCGTTTTCCCTGCACCATTACGACCAAGAAATCCATATATTTCACCTTGATTGACCGTGAGGTTGACATGATCCACAGAGTTTTGGCTATCATATCGTTTCGTTAGATTAACGGTCTTAATAATTGCGTTCAATTGTTCCGCCTCCTTGTCCTTATTATAGGAAAACGGCTTTAACTGGAGTTTACCTATTTCTTAATCGTTTCTTAATCCAGTCGATTTCGCAAACGATAGAGTAAATTCTGTTTTTTCCCAGGACTTGCTCTTCACATGAACCGAACCGTGATTTTTTTCTGCCAAAGCCTTCACGATAGATAACCCAAGTCCACTGCCACCACTATTCGATCCTCTGGATTGATCTTCCCGATAGGTCCTCTCGAAGATCCGAGAAACCTTGTCAGCCTGAATCCCGGGACCCCTATCCCAGACCGTTAGGTTATATAACTCTTCTTGTCCGTAGAGTTCGACTCCAATAATTTTTCCTTCTGCTCCGTACTGTAAGGCGTTTTTTATAATATTCTGGATCATGCGCGTTACAGCAATTCGATCAGCCTTAACGAAATAGGCTACCTCAGGAAGCTGAATCTGCATTGTGATCTCTTCTTTTTCGATTGTCGGTAGAAACTCTATTACTATTTCTCTTGTGATTTCAGCGATATCGAATATTTCCTCTTTCATTGGCAATTCATCCGCATCAAGCTTAGCCATTGTGAACAGATCGTCAATCATTTCTTTTAAGCGGATTGATTTGGTCCATAGAATGTCCAAATAGGATTGTTTCTCTTGTTCCGATTCCCACTGTCCATCTCTTAATGCGTCTACATAACCGATAATCGAGGTAAGCGGTGTTCGAATATCATGTGAAATGCTAGACAAGAGCCGTTGACGTGCGGCTTGCGATTGAACGGCCTCAATTTGTGTTTTTTCCAATATACCAATGAGCTCATTGATGGTGAAGACAATCTCGTTCCAGCTATCGTCGTTTTTGGTCAGTAATCTTGTTTTAAAATTACCTTTTACAACTTGGCGAAGGAGTATTGAAGTGTGATTTAATTCTTGTTGATTGCGGATTGTTCTTGTTAGCATCAGTAAATTTAAACCGAGTATGATTACCAATAAGGTCCATTCCCATTCGCCTAAGGTATTCCTCGTTAGTAAAGCTAGAATAGCCGTCAAACAAAGTTGAAGCACAAGCATCACGAGAGTTTTTGTCGTATTCATTCTGTTTTACCTGAAAATTTATAACCAATGCCCCAAACGGTTTGAATATATTGGGGTTGAGATGGATCAAATTCAATTTTTTTACGAAGTTTTCTTATATGAACCATTACAGTATTATCATCTTCAATATAGTCCGTGCCCCACACTTGGCGGAAAATTTGTGTCTTCGTAAACACTTGTCCCGGATTAGAGGCTAAGAGCTTAAGCAAGTCGAATTCCTTGGCAGTTAATGCCGTCTGTTTGCCTTCGATATATACCGTATACGCTTTCGGATCAATTGTAATTCCTTTAAAGCTAAGTAAATGCTGCGATGGTTCTTCTCCCTCACTGCCAAGAATCATATATCTCCGCAGCAGAGCTTTAATTCTCGCAACAACCTCATGGATGCTGAACGGTTTTGTAATATAATCGTCTGCTCCGATACTTAAGCCTAATATCTTTTCTGTTTCATGATCCTTTGCCGTCAGTATGACAATTGGAACATTGGAGATGCTCCTAATCGCTTTGCATACTTCAATACCATCCAATTGAGGCATCATTAAATCCAAAATGACCAGATTATAGCTCCCTTGTCGGAACATGCGAAGAGCCTCTTCCCCATTAGTCGCAGTATCCACAACGTAAAATTCGCGCTCCAAATATTTTTTTAATAAATCTCGTATTTCCTTTTCATCCTCTGCGATAAGCAGTTTTATAGCGCTCATATTCAAATGTATCTCCTTTAACTATATAGAGAAATCTATCTTTATTGGGTCAAAGCGGAAATCCCAGCCGTATTCTTATTGTAGAATCATTATTCGACAATCTTTCTTGAAAAACCTCTACCTACATTTGCAGCGACACCTTGCGATGGGATTTCTTCGAAAAAAAAGCCGAAAGAAGATAAGGGGTTATCCCTCCTTCTTTCGGCTTAACAAGCGTTATTCATCCACGTCTACGTAAGGCTGACCATCCTTGAAGCGTACCAATCCGATGCAGGTTTCACGGAGCACGCTGGTTTCCGGCTCGGCGAGCCGATGGTAGATCAGGTACCATTCATTCTCATATTCCGTCAGCGAGGCATGTCCTGTACCTACTGCACTGGCTGATTCCAGCGTCATCCGGTTATTCTCTGGAATCTCGTAAGGGCCCATAATATGATCGCTGAATGCATAAGCGATCTGGTATCTTGGATCACGCGTATCATAATTGCTCCATGTAAGCCAATAGCGGCCCTCACGCTTTTGCATATGCGGCCCTTCATTGTATACCGAATTATCACTTGCTGAGGCATCACTGCCTTTGGCCTGATGGATTTGCAATGACAATTCTACAGGCTCGGATTTGAACGTTACCATATCGTCCTCCATCGGAACGATCCAGCACTTCCCTTGCCCCCACAGCAGATAAGGCTGACCATCGTCGTCGACGAACAAGTCCGCATCAATCGATTGGCAGGCATACTGGTCACGCGTAAGGAGCGGACGATCCAGCATATCTTTGAATGGTCCGAGCGGAGAATCAGACACGGCTACACCGATCTGTGCCTCTGCAGAGAAATACATATAATATTTCCCCTTGTACTTCGCTATGCCGGGAGCCCACGCCTGCTTGTCTGCCCAGCTGACATCGTTCAAGTCAAGCGCCAGATAAGGCCCGTCCCAGTTAACGAGATCCTTGCTGTGGAACACATGGAACTTCTCATACATCCAGCCGGCGCTGTCCTTGGTTGGGTATAAGTAATAATCGTCGCCGTCACGCAGAATGAAGGGATCTGCCCAGAAGCCGGGCAATATCGGATTGTTGATTTGCATGCTGATTCTCCTTTTTGTATGAATGTTTATTCTTTAACGGAGCCAAGCGTAATGCCGTGTACAAAATAGCGTTGCAGGAACGGATAAATAATCAAGATCGGCAGCATTGTCACAACAATTTTGGCCGCGTTAAATGTCCGTTGAGAAAAGTTTATCAGATCCTCCGGCCTCGTGGAAGACGAAATCGATGGAGCAACCACTAGCTGCTGGATATAAGTCTGCAATGGAATATTATGCTGCTTATTCATCAGAATCAAGCCATCGAAAAACGCATTCCAGTGGCTTACGATACTGAATAGCGTGACTGTTGCTATAGCCGGCATCGCCAGTGGAACAGCAATCGTAATGAGTGTGCGCCATGGTCCCGCTCCGTCCATTTTGGCCGACTCGTTAATTTCCTTCGGCAAGCCGCGGAAGAAGTTCATCAGCAGGATCACATTAAAGACCGGAACTGCCGTCGGGAGCACGAGCGCCCAGATTGTATCAGTCAGATGAAGGCTCTTCACAACCATATACCATGGAATTAACCCGCCCGTGAACATCATTGTGAATACAATGACCCACATATAAATGTCTCTGCTGCGGAACTCGAGCCGTTCCTTCGCAAGTGGATAGGCCATCAGAATCGTTAATACGAAATTGATTGCCCCGCCTAGCAGCACCCGCTTAACCGATACGCCGAACGCATCGAAGAACCGACTGTCCTTGAACATGTATTCATAAGAATAAAAGGTGAAGTCGACAGGGAACAAGGTGACTGCGCCGGAGGCTGCCGCCGACTTTCCGCTGAAGGACAACGATACGACATAGATCAGCGGAAGCAGGCACAGTAGTGTGATGAGCAGCATAACAAGCGTCAATATAATATCAGTAGTCCTGATTCCGCGTTTACCTGTGAGCGGCATGGGACACTTCCCTTCTGGTTACAATAATGCTTTTCTCTCGGTGCCGTCGTGCTAGAAAATGCGATAGCCTGCGAACTTAGCAGCTAGCCTGTAGGATACGAAGATCAGAATGAACCCAACAACCGACTTGAGAGCTCCTACCGCTGTCGCTAAACCATATTGATATTGTACAAGTCCGATTCGGTATACGTAGGTATCGATAATGTCTCCTGACTCATAGACCAGAGGATTGTACAGGTTATAGATCTGGTCAAAGCCAGCGTTCAGAATATTGCCGATGTTAAGCGTGGACACGAGAATGATCGTCGGCAGAATGCCTGGAAGCGTGACGCTCCATATTTTACGAATCCGTCCAGCCCCATCTATGGAAGCGGCTTCATAGAGCGAAGGATTAATCGCCGTTAATGCCGCTAGGAAGATAATCGTATTGAAGCCGAACTCTTTCCATACATCGCTAAGAATAACGACTGCGGGGAACCAGTTATTGCTTCCAAGGAAAAAGATCGGTTCGCCGGTAATGGCCGTCACCACTTGATTGACAATACCGTTCTGGGAGAGCATATCGTTCAGAATTCCTGCCAGAATCACCCATGAGAGAAAATGCGGCAAATATATAATCGTCTGCATCCACTTCTTCAATCGGTTGAAGATGATTTCATGAAGCAGCAGCGCGGTAGTTACCGGGATGAGCACATTCATGAGCATTTTCATAAGAGAGATGAAGATGGTGTTGTAGAAAATGATTTTGCTGTCATCGAGCTCGAACATGTACTTGAAATTATCTAAGCCAACCCATTTGGAGCCGAATATTCCTTTCACAGGAATATAGTCTTGAAACGCAATCGCCATTCCGAATAGTGGAACTATTCCGAATATTATAAGGAGGATCATGCCCGGCGCCAGCATCAGATGATAATGTAACGTATTTTTGGAATCTCGCAAAGCTCCCACTCCGTCCTTAAGCAAACTCTAATTTCACCGGAACTTAAGCGTGACTGCCAGCCATTGCCTAAGCTCCGGTGCACTGCTCTATTACTTAGCCGCTGCTTCAGCGATTTCTTCCGTAATTTGATCGCCGCCCTGCGACTTCCATTTGTCTACGAAGGTGTCGAACGATTCTAACGGCTCATTGCCCATAATGATCTTAAGGAATGTCTCATCCTCCAGCTTGCGAAGGTTCGCCCATTTGGTGCGCATCGTATCGGTCTGATCATAATAAATGCCAACCTTGCGATTGATTTGGTCATCCTGGCCCAGCGGCAGAGCTCCTGTCAGGAACGCGTGCCTTTGCGACCAAGCAGCCAGATCTTTTTTCGGATTCTCTTTATCCTTCAAGTAAGAGTTGTAGATTTGCTTCGTCTCGCCTTGCAGCGTGTCTGCACTCGCTTTGCCGTCTATGACATCTTGAACGAGCTTAGCCTTTTTCTCTTTATCGTCGTAGTTGCTTACTAGCAAGGAGAATGGCATGTTCATCCAGTTGAAATCATCCTTCTCGACGATGCCTTCGCCTTGCAGCTGATCGGCATCAAATTGCATGTTCAATGTTTTGAGTACCGCCTCTGGATGCTTGAAGCCTTTCTTCACTACCAGATATCTGGTCGTCGGCGAGGCCATATGCGTGTTCATTTTACCCTCTTGACTCAGCGGTGACAGGTACGATACCCATTCTGCTTTGGAGTCCTGTGCAACAGAATCCGCCAGCATGCCGAACGGCAGCCACCATGGTCCGAAGAAAATGCCTGCTTTGCCGCTAACGACAAGCTCATTGACCTGCTCGCCCTTCTTCACAGCGAACTCCTTATCAATTACGCCTTCTTGCACCCAGCCTCTGATTTTGGCCAATGCATCCTTCACCTCAGGCTGGATCGAGCCATATGCAGCATTGCCGCTTGCATCCTCTATCCATAGCTGCGGGTACGCATTATTAGCGCTGAAGATCGAATCGAAGCCAAACACACTCGTCCCGATGTTGACGATTACTTGGTTGCCCAAGAGACCAACGGAGCCTTTTTTGTCCATAAAAGCTTTCGTTACATTAATGATGTCATCCATCGTCTGCGGAACTTCCAGCTGAAGCTCGTCCAGCCAATCCTGACGAACCCACAGCATGTTCTGCGCATCCGCACCCGGGCTGACATTAGGGAAAGCCATAAGCTTGCCATCGAAGGTTGCGGATGCAAGGCTGTAGCCATCCGTGGAATCATAAGCCGCTTTGAGCGAAGGTGACACGAAGCTCTCATACGTCGATGTCAGGTCCTCAACCAGATCTGCGTTCACCAGTTGAACAAGCTGCTGCTTGTCTACGGTCATGACATCCGGAATATCGCCAGTCGACAGTGTTAGTCCGACCTTCTGCATATAGGCATCACCGGAGGTTGTTGCCTGCCATTCGTTCGTATACTTCACGTTCAGCTTCTCTGCAAAATAGCGGGTCAGCTCGTTATCTTCAATCGTCGAACCGCTAGGCAGCTTCGGATCAATCGCCGCTTCCTTGCCGATGCTTATCGTTACCGTTTCGGACATCGGCGCGTAGGGATCTGCCGGTTCCGTCGTCCCTCCAGCAGCTCCATTCCCGCCATTGTTGCTGCTATTCGCATTTCCGTTATTTCCTGAGCATGCAGTCAGTACCATCAGTGCGCAAACGATCAGTATGCCTAATGTCTTTTTCATTTCTGCTTATCCCCCTGCATATCGTTTAATGTTTACATCCTCAGTATAAGCCCGTTCTGCAGAAGTAAGGGTCAGAACGATGTTCACAAGTAGGTGTGATTTCGTATCCGCTTTCATTACACATATTGTCAGCCAGCAACAATACTCTACGTTCTGGCTGACAAACTTCTACCCTGCTTGCCTATACGGTGCCTCGGTTCCGAAAGTCTGAGGGCAGCACTCCGATTTCCTGAAGAAATAGCTTGCTGAAATACTTCTCATCCTTGAAGCCAACGAGCTGGGCAATCTGATAGATTGGCGTATTGGTATGCACGAGCAGCTTCTGCGCTTTGGACATCCGAATCTCAGTAGCATAATCATTGAAGGATTTCCCGGTTACGTTCTTGAAGCATTGGCTGAAATACGTCCGGCTCATATTGGCAATGCCCGCGATCTCATTTTGGCTGAAATCCATCTCTTCCTGTTCATGCATGTAGCGGATCGCTTTGTACACGACCCGTAGAATTTCGTCGCTATATTTGGTCTTGCTTACGATGCTGCGGAGCTTATCCCGCTCCTCCTCGAGCACAGCTCTCCATTCCTCCCACATGCGAAGCGGCTCTAGGCGGAATATCAGCTGCATCGACCACTCTAGCATGAGCAGCAAGCGTCCATTCTCGAGAAAGGCAGGGAACAGCAGGCTCTTCAGCTCGCTCATCGGCAATCTCATCGCCGCCGTATCCTGCAATAATCCCTCGTATACTTCATTGCTATAGATCCATTCTTGCGTGTTCCAGCGAGAACCGAGCTGAGCCTTCTCCGGCTCCAGCGGCTCCTTCTGCTCGTCCGCTCTCCACTCCCAGAAGGTGACCATCTTCGTATAATCATATAATAGGCCTGTAGCGAGATAGCCATGCAGCTTGTCCACTGTATCGCCAAGTGACATCTTGCCCAAGCCGTGCACGAGCACCGGCAGGCAGCTGGCCTGCTTAATATCGTTAATCAATGCTTGTTCTACTGCTTCTCCAAGGCCGTCCAGCGAGAGGAACCAGCAATGCCTGTCCAAGTAGTGAATCACATGGCTGGCAGAATGCTTTTGAACCAATTGGCTCGCTTTCTCGTCGTCACCAAGCCTCAGCACAACTATAACCCGGTCGAATACCTTTGCTTCGGGTGAGATTCGTATTTTCACCTTGTCCTCATAGCTGTAGGCAATACGTTCGAGCACATCATCCATCAAGTCGGTTTCCAAATCGTTCTTGACGATATAATCAAGAGCTCCCAGCCGAAGGGCTTTCTGGGCGAACGCAAATTCCTCATGGCAGGACAACACCACGATCGATTTATCCGGATATTTCTCGTTCATTTCCTCCATCAGCTCAAAGCCCGACATCTCCGGCATCATCAAATCGGTAAAAACGAGATCCACCTCGAGCGTCTCCAGCAGCTCCAGCGCCTTTCTTCCGTTCCCCGCTTCACCCACGACCTCCATATTATATTTCGCCCAGGGCATGATCGATATCAATCCGCGTCTGACCAGCTTCTCATCGTCTACAATAATGACCTTCATTGCTTGGCTTCCTCCTTATGAATGGGCATACGAATGGATACCGTTGTGCCTTCTCCGATATGGCTGTCTATTAGCAGCTCGCTGGCGCCGCCCGTGAAGCTGCTCAGTGTCCGCACAACATAATTCAGGCCGATGCCCAGACCCGAAATGTTATTTTTCCGCGTGTCTGACTCCAGCAGCTCCTTAACTTTGTCTGGGCTAATCCCGTTCCCGTTGTCCTTGACCATTATAACCAGCATTCCCCCCTGCTCCTGCGCGGTTACCTCAATGATCCCCATCTCGTCCATCATTCCGTGATACAGAGCATTCTCTACTATTGGCTGTAAAATAAAGCGCGGAAGCGGCGTATCCATGAACGGCTCCGGGATGAAGTAGCGTACGTCAAATTCAAAATCATATCTGATTTTTTGCAGCTCGATATAATCGTTCAAGGAGTTCATCTCATCCTTCAGCGTAACGATAGTGCCGTCCTTCGCCAGATTATATTTCAGCACCTTAGTGAACAACGACAGGAACCGGTCAATCTCATGCTGCCCCTTCAGTCGCGCGAGCCACTGTGCTGTATTGAGGGTATTGTATAAAAAATGCGGGTTGATCTGGGCCATCAGCTTCTCCATCTCAATCTCCTGCTTCTCGCTCGCTTCCTTGGCTACTTCTTTGATCAATTGCTGAATTTTGAATTGCATATCATTAAAGTTCTGAATAAGAAAATCAAACTCCCGAAGTCCCGTCATTTGGAAATAATCGTTGGGCTCCTGACTGATGAAGGCGGATATGCCCTTGCGGATACGGTGCAGCGGTGCGATGACGACCTTCCATGTCCGGAAGGCGGACCAGATACTGATCAGCAGCCCCAGCACGACGATGAAGGAATAGTTGACGAACCAATCACGAATCTCCTTCTGGTACTCACCTTTCTCAATGAACACGCCAAGCCTCCACCCTTGACTGCCCGTCACCTCGTGAAAATAATATCGCTCCATCGTCTCTGCGTCATAAGTGCTGCCGATTGGCGTCAGCTCAGGCTTATCGCTGAAGAGAATGGTGCCATCGTTATTCATAAGCAAATGAGATACATTCATCCCATATTGCTCCTTGTTGAGTATATTCTGAATGACCTTCACATTCGTCTCCGCATACACGAGCAGAGGGTTATTCGGATCCGTAATGCCGCCAACGCTTCGCACAATAGAGAATACCGAAATGTCATTATATTTATATAGAGTTAAGTGCGGACCATTGAAAATATGGTCTGATTTAATGGAGAGCTTCGGCAATTGGTCAAAATCAGGGTGTAGCTCCCTGGTTATGTAATTGTTGTACTGTATTTCTCCCGTGGTCGTATCGTAATAGAATACTAATCCGATCGTCGGATTCGATGCGTTCAGAATTCCCATATTGCGTTGGATAGCGGAAACCAGCTGCGATTTCTCGTAATTATCCTCACTCGTTTGCAGCGCTTCCACATCCTGCCCCACGAAGCCGCGGTATGACATTTGCTGAGACACGTCATAGAGGCTTCCTAACGTTTCTTCCAAGGAGCCGCTTACCCGCTGCAAATTTTGCTCGATACCTTTTTCTATTTTGTTATACAAAATATTGTAGATCGAATACACCGTCAGAATACCGACTAGGACAAGAGGTATGACGGAGCTGATCAGCAGCGTCCAGTACAGCTGACCACGCAGCGTATCCCAGCCGAATAACCGCTTCACATAAGAGCCCTCTTTCTCTTCCACAACTTTCACCTGCTCGTGATTTTTTTTGAACAACCACACTATATCATAAAATGTCTGAATTAGTATTTTCATATCATACTGATTGCCCTGCTCTTGCGAACAAGGCAAAGAAGCCCTGCCAACAGGCATGGCTTCTCAGATTATAGGGAAACCCCCATCATAAAAAATTCATGCACATAAAACATCACCCCAAGCTCAAATGCCGCAGCTTATCCGGATTGCGAATGATATAAATCTGCTGAACGCGATCATCTCTAAACGCCAAGCTAACGACAGTTGGGAAAGGCTCGGAGGGACTATTTATCACAAACCCAAGCTGTCCGTTGACCTTAACGAGGCGAGTTGCTTCTACACCATCTCCCTTGGCTATCAGCCCTTGGATGAATGCCAGTACGCGCTTGCTCGATGCAATAGGTTTGATCGCCGCTCTGACTTTGCCGCCTCCATCGCTGTAAAGTACAATATCCTCAGAGAGCATCGCGAATAGCCCCTCCATATCACCAGTAGCCGTCGCATGGAGGAAACGCAGGACAAGCTGCTCGGAATGAGCGCTTGTGTTCAGCTCAGAAGGCGGCTCGTCTTGAATTTTTCGTTTGAGACGACTGTAGATCTTACGGCATCCCAGCTCCGTCTTGCTTACGAAGTCCGCAATATCGTGATAATCGTATTCAAAGGCTTCACGAAGAATAAATACTGCGCGTTCAACAGGAGTTAACCGATCTAGCATAACGAGGAAAGCGTACGATATCGCGTCCTCCAGCACAATTGTTTGAAGCGGATCCTGTCCCCTAATTGACGAGACAGGATAGTCTTGTACTAGGGGCTCAGGTAGCCATGGCCCGACATACACCTCTCTTTTTTTATGCGAGGATTTCAAATAATCGAGACAACGGTTCGTAACGATTTTGCATAAGTACGTTTTGAGATTGCGGACGTGTCCGCTTTCCTTATCGATGTCCAGCTGCTGCAACGTTACGAAGGCGTCTTGCACCAAGTCCTCGGCCTGCGTTACAGACCCTAACATACGATACGCGATGGAAAGAAGTAGCGGTTTGTACGTCCGATATACGGGATCAAGCTCCACGATGCGACCCTTCTTTAACTTGTTTTTTATCCATTATTATACTTTGTGCGGCCTCTTTCGCGCTAGCCAATGATGCATTAACAAGCATACCCTCGGATCCGACCCAATCACCAGCGACATACATTCCGGGCCGTCCTTCAACCGCAGGTCCGGGTCTGCCAGAGAAACCGCCGTTCGCAGCTGTTACGACGGCATGCGAGACAAGCATTCGCGGCAGGAAGCGATGCTCAATGACATACTTGCGCCAGCCCGGTTGAATGAAATCAAGAAATCCCTCCAGCTCACGTTTATCCTGCAAAGGGTTCGAATCTATTCTAGCTGGCAAATATTTCATAACATGCACAACCTCATGTGTCGGATTATCGGACAATGAGGCAACGGCGGAATGGTTGGAATAATACCAGGGGTAGTCGGCGCCTAATACAAATTTCGTTCTCGGTTGAGGCATCCCTTCTACGACGAGATCCAAGCATGCAGCTCTAACAGGAATAATCTGTTCATAGACTGCAGCTTCTGACGGGGTAAGTGTGGGATTTAGCAAGGCTAGCGTATCCGCCGGTCCAGCAGTGGATAACACGTAACCGGTTGTCAGCTGCGTTCCATCCTTTAATGTGACCGTCATTCGGGGGTGGCTGCCTGCAATTCCCCTTACGGGCGAGCTCGCTCGGATTGACACGCCTCTCTTTGCCGCTTGTTCCGTCAACTGGTTCACGAGGGACTGCCAGCCTCCATCCACGTACAGCACCTGACCATGTTTGAGCTGCTCAATTACGGCGCTGGCGCTTATCAACTCGGGAGCATCGCAGTATGTGGATACGCGTACGAGCGCAAGTACCACATTGCGCACTCGTGGACTGGAGATTTGGGATTCCAAATAAGCCTGCAGACTAACCTTGTGCAGAGCAGAAGTGTCTATTGTGCGGAGACGACTGTAGAATCGAAAAAGCTGAACCTTTTCGTTCCACTTAAGGAAGGATCCGAGCAAAAGCTGTGCGAGGGGGAACGCCTTGTTCTCGCCGTTGGCTCCATTGAACACAAACATGCCTTGCGGCTTTGGTGCTGCTCCGGTTGGAATGACACCTACTTCATGCAATATCGGGAGAGCACTCTTATAGAGAGCATGTGCTCCTAGGTTTACGCTCGCGGACGCGATCCCAGTTGAAGCGGCACGGCCTCCGGGATGCGATCCCTTTTCGAGCAATAGTACAGTCCGGCCTGCCTGTGCCAAATAAATCGAGGCGGTTAATCCGGCGATGCCGGCCCCGATAATAATAACGTCCCATAACGGTTCATTGTGATTCTGTGTCATATATATCAATCCCTTCTGGTCTGATGCATATATGACGATTAACCGAACCGATCTGTGACAATGTGTCAACACTAAGCAATAACAATTAGTGCGGATAGCATACCTGATCACATGACTTGGTGTAGTATATGGTTTGCTTCAGGACTAGATGATTAGGGAATAGTACCTTGGGTTCAATGACTAGCTAACGCTGAAGAACTAGTAACAACAGTGTGAATTCTTTGATTTATATATACGTTGACATGTATATACGCTTAAGTGTATATTACATTCATGAACACAACAACAATGCAGTTAACGTTACTTACACTCGCTGAGCCGAATCGCTTCAACATTGTTGAACTGTTAAAAAAAGCACCGCGATCGGTTAGCGAAATCGTCAATGCCCTCAATATCGGTCAGCCGCAAGTGTCTCGTCATCTGCGGATTTTGAGCGAGGCTGGGTTGGTACGTGCCCGCAACAAAGCACAACAGCGAATATATAGCCTCGAAGCCCAACCCTTTCAGGATCTGGATGAATGGTTTGATTCATTTAGTGTCCTTTGGGAAGAGCGTCTCGATAATTTCGAGGATTATATGCTCGACTACAAAAGAAAGGAAGACTTATGACCGCCTTTTATCTCAAGGCTTTAACGCTGCAACATTCGGAATTACCAAGTCCTCTGGAATGAGCCGTTTGATACTTTAGAAAATTATCTAAAAAGGATGGATGATGATGAAATCAAAAACAAGAATCCATAAAAATCGCTATTCTCGTGAGCTTACAGTGGAGCGAGTGGTAGCCTTACCTTCAAAACTTGCTTGGGAAGGTTGGACTAAGCCGGAACACATTGCGCGTTGGTGGGGCCCCAAACTATGGACCTCCACCGTGTATGAGATGGATGTAAGACCCGGCGGGGTCTGGCGTTATAGTCTAAAATCAGATGACAATAACGGGGAAGAGGCTTTCTGTAAAGCTGTTTATCAAGAAGTTAATGAACCCTCTTCACTGGTATATATCGACTCGTTTGCCGACAAAGACTGGAATATTGTAGAGAACAGCGATATGTTAACAACCGTTCTATTCGAGGAAGTAACAAGTGGCACAAAGCTTAGCATCGTTACGCGATTTTCAAGTGCCGAAGAATTGGATAACGCTGAAGCTATGGGTATGGTTGAAGGCTTCACCGATGCATTTGACCGACATGAAATATACTTGGAAACATTAATGGGAGGACATATAAACACCGTTATTTCAAAAGATGGAACAAAGATCGCTTATGAACAGCAAGGCACCGGCCCCGCTGTTATTCTCATAGCATCGGCTGTTGCTGACCATCACGATGCAGCCCAGCTCGCCGAGCAGCTCGCCATTCATTTCACCGTCTACAACTATGATCGCCGCGGACGCGGCCAAAGCTCTGATCATGCGCCGTATGCCGTCCAACGCGAAGTCGAGGATATTGAGGCCTTAATTCTTACTGCCGGCGGAAGCGCATGCCTGTTCGGAAGCTCATCTGGTGCTGTTTTAGCTCTTGAAGCGGCTAGCCGACTAGGTGACAAGGTGAAGAAGCTGTATCTGTACGAACCGCCATTTATCATTAATGACAGTCGTAAGCCCGTGCCGACAGATTATGTTCAACATTTGAACACGCTTAACGAGGCCGAGAGAAGAAGCGAGGCGGTAGAATACTTTATGTCCGAAGCTCTCGGCATTCCGGCGGAATATATCGGCTACATGAAAGCCGATCCATCTTGGCAGGCAATGGAAAGCATGTCTCACACTCTCGCCTATGATGGCATGATTATGAGTGACACGCAATCAGGCAATCCACTTCCAACCGACCGTTGGAGAGTGAACGTTCCCACTCTGATCATGACAGGTGAGAACAGCGAGCCGTTATTCCACGACACAGCCAAAGCGCTTGCTGGTCTGCTGCCTCAAGTTGATACCCGTACACTAACAGGACAGGACCATTCTGCAGTCGTCATGGCTCCGGACATCATAGCAGAGACGATAATTGATTTTGAATTTGTCAGAGAGGAGAACGAACTTGGCTAAACCGCTATTGATTGCAAAGCCGATTTCTGCGATTGCTTCAAATGCCGCACAATTGTCCATCTTGTCGGGAGTATTCTTCGTTTTCATCCTTGGTATCCTCCACCTGCTGGAACCAGAATTCGATCCGACGTGGCGCTTTATTAGTGAATACGCTCTAGGCAACTTCGGCTGGTTGATGCATCTTGCATTCGTATTGCTAGCTGCGAGTCTGATAAGCGCTGGAGTAGTGGTCTTCTCGCAGGTTCGTACCGCCGTGGGATACATCGGGCTCGCTATCCTCGGAATAAGTTCCTCAGGCTTATTGATTGCTGCCATCTTTGTAACCGACCCCATATCGGTGAGTCCGAATGCTGCAACGTTCAGCGGTAAGATGCATGCAATAGGCGCTACGCTCGACTATACGCCTGTAGCAGCCCTCTTGATGAGCTTTGCACTGGCCCGTAATGAAGCTTGGAGGCCCATTCGGGGACGGCTGTTTGTCACCAGTGGCATTATGATTGTCGTTATGTTGCTATTCATAATACAAATTCCGCAAGATGGCCAATTCACTCCTGATGTCCTTGCAGGCTTGTTCGGACGGTTCTTGATTGTGTCCTACCTTGGCTGGCTCTTGATTGTCGGGATTCATGCGCTCAAGCTTCGAAAGCTGAGTGAGTTTAACGCTGAAGCACCTCACTAAGGTGCTTTTTTTCTTATCATAATTGGGGCAACAAACTTAATCTACCCGTATCCCCCTTCCAACAGGTCGACAGGTGCAGGCTCATACAATCGATTCTGTGCATCAAACGAAAAAAAATGATACTATGTAGGATGGGTAAAGGACTTTACAATAAACCAAAAGCATTTTTAAATGTTGCAAAAGAAGGAGATCATATGAGTAACGAAAATTTTTGGCTTGATTTACCGAAGCCATTTTTTATATTAGCACCAATGGAAGATGTCACAGATGTTGTATTTCGCCACGTCGTTAGTTCAGCTGCAAAGCCCGACGTATTTTTCACCGAATTCACAAGTACAGACAGTTATTGTAACCCTGTAGGAATAGAAAGTACTCGTGGTCGGTTAATGTTCACAGAAGATGAGCAACCCATCGTCGCTCATATTTGGGGCAATAAGCCAGCATTGTTTGAACAGATGAGTATGGATATGAAAAAGCTTGGTTTTCGTGGTATCGATTTAAACATGGGATGCCCCGTACAAAACGTCGCATCCAATGGAAAAGGTGCTGGATTAATACGACATCCTGAAGTTGCGGCAGAAATTATTCAAGCAGCCAAAGCAGGTGGATTGCCCGTTAGTGTTAAAACAAGATTGGGGTACTCTGAGATTGATGAGTGGCGCGATTGGTTAGCACATATATTGAAACAAGATATTGCGAATCTTTCCATTCACCTTCGTACAAAAAAAGAAATGAGCAAAGTGGATGCACACTGGGAGCTAATCCCTGAAATCAAAAAATTACGCGATGAAATTGCTCCCCATACGTTGTTAACGATTAATGGAGATATTCCTGACCGTGCAACAGGATTGAAATTAGTTGAACAATACGGCGTTGATGGAGTCATGATTGGCCGCGGCATCTTCACCAATCCATTTGCTTTTGAAAAAGAACCTAAAGAGCATAGCGCGAAGGATTTTCTCCATTTGCTACTTTTACAGCTGGATCTTCACGATAAATATTCAACAGAGCTCCTGCCACGTTCATTTAAACCGCTTCTTCGCTTTTTCAAAATCTATGTTCGTGGATTTAGAGGCGCGAACGAACTAAGAATCCAATTAATGGATACCAAGTCGACTGATGAAGTACGTCGTTTAGTAAATGCTGTTTTAGAGCAGGATTTAGATTAAAGCATCCCTTCGAGAATCTACGCATTTTGATTTTACATCAAAAATAATGAGAGACCTCCCAAAAGTTCAATAAACTCATGGAAGGTCTCTCTTTTTTGTGCTCTTGATGCTACAGACTTCTCAGCCTGATTACCGCATGGAGGATTTTTCTGCTCCATCGGCGACGAGTTCTACCGCAGTAAGGGGTAACTTATCTGATGTGTTTTATGCACGCATTTCATAGTGCCTGAATCATTTCCAGGAATATTTCATCACATTATAACCAATATCCCATATTTTCACATTTCCTTCAATGGCAATTGTAATACTACCTGCCCGATCTTGATAAATCGTGAAATTCTGAGGCTCATGACCTTGATCTTCTGCAGAAACGGACAGATATTCCTGACCATCAACATAAACAGTCATGCTTCCATCATACTCCGCTTCATCAGGAATACCATAATTCAAATAGAAAAAAAGTTCCTTATGGTCGAAAGCATAGGTGTACGTTTCAACATTTTGGTCTTTGGTGCTATACACATTGTATTTGGGTTGCACGTTTTGACCGCCAATTATGAAATCAGTTCGGTTCGTTCCCACGGTTATATTTCCGGTACTATCTTGCAGTTCGTTTAACGCCACAAATGGACCCAATTCTTGGACGAACGACTTGTCAATAACCCCGAAGCTACTACAAACTCCAATCATAAGAACAACACTAGAAACTTTCACCACCTAGTTAGTCGCCATGCGTGGCACACTAAAAAGACTACCTGTGAACAGTTCTAACGATGGGCGCTGCTTCGCTTTAATGACCCAACTTGTAGCATAATTACCTTATTTTTTATTTAGCATAGCTAGAATTAATGTGACTGCTTCAGCCCTAGTAGTAGAACCATCCGGATTAAATTTGCCATCCCCATTCCCCTTAATCAAACCTACTTCTGCGGCTGTTGCTACATAAGGTCTTGCCCATGCTGGAACCCCATCCGCATCCAAAAAATCAAGCTGGGCATCTGGATTCACTTCAAGTCCTAGTGCTCGGACAATGATGACAACTAATTCGGTGCGGGTCATTTCCTTATTCGCCCTAAATGTGCCATCCTCATAACCAGTAATAAATCCAACTTGCGCAATTGCCTGAATGGATGGCTGTGCCCATGCAGGTATTACCTCTGTATCGGAAAAACTCAATTCAGAATCACTATTCTCCAATTTCAATGCTCTAGCTAACATTGTTGCAAACTCAGCACGCGTCACAGTACCATTAGGTCTGAACGTGCCATCTTTATATCCTGTTACAATTCCAAGTTCAGTTGATTCTTCAATTACTAATTTCGCCCAATGATCCTCAATATCCGTTAAATCTACTTTTGATGTTTCAGGATCAGTAGGTTTAACTGGATCTGTCGGTTCAATTGGCTTCTTATCATCTTCTTGTGTTGGTCTCGGGATGGGTGTTGGGTCAGGTGTCGGTGTCCAATCCTCATTCGAAGATATTGTTGTCACATTGATGCTTGGTCCATCTGAACTCCAATTTCCTGCGGCGTCAACTGCCTCAACTTTAATGGCATATTTCGTGCCAGTTGATAGTCCGCTGACGTTATAGCTAACAACATCGCCAGCTAATAAAACTAATTCACTACCATTCTTATAAACCTTGTAGTTGGTTACAGCAGTATCATCTGTGGCCTCTTTCCAGGAAAGTGTAAAACCCGTTTTGCTAACTTTTGAAGCGGATAATTCTGCATTCACAGGCCATGTTGGTGCTGTTATATCCTGACCTGGAATTTCACCTTCAAATTTCGGAAGATTAAACACGACATATGCCTTCCCCGGAATTGTTAATTTAGGCCAAAAAATTAATTCTGTGCCCTGATCCGTTATGCGGAAAGGAGTATACTCTTCCAACGTAATTACTGTGAAATCTCCAACTTCTTTAAAATCTTTTACTTTCACCCCAAATCCTGAGCCATCTCCTAATTTAGTTTGCACTATCTGCCCTTTAAATAGGTTCTGATTCATAACTTTGCCTTGAACAGTAATCGTATTTTCCCTTACTTCTGGGTCTAATCCTAGATTAACAGAAGCCATCAATGTATCTGTTATCTCCAGTTCTTGTGACACGTAACCGATTAAACCTTGATTCTGCTCTATCACTTTGTCCAATTCTATCACTTTACCCGCTCCATAGACGTAGCTAAATACTAACTCCCCAGTCGCTTTATCTATTCTAGCAACGGCTACATTTCCGACAAAAGTGATTCCCTTGAAGCTGCGTTCTTCCATATCATCACTAATATAGATAATATCCTCAAAGCTATTACTAGTCACAACAGAAATATTTGTCATCAGATCTGCATCATCTGGTTTAAACCACTCAACTTGGTTAATCTCGCCTACTTGATCTTCTTTAATCGTTTCATATACAGCACCATACTGTGTAATTTCGCTGCTGTCAGACACAATATTTCTTCTTGTAAGGTGGGGCGTCACATATTTGGTTTCGTCAGCTTTCGAAGTAAGTCTTCTTGCGGCTGGTATATTTGTTAAAAACACATCAGAATCCCTGACTCCATTCATGAATGTTCGAATGCTTGATCCTGTATCTTGCCCCGTCCACGTAAAGGAGAAATCGCTATTTCCAGGCCCAACTTTCGGATTTTTCAGCTTTTCCCTATCAATAGACAACCCTTGCGTGCTATTAATATCTTTCAAATAATCCTGTAAGTTTTCTTTTTCCGTTTCCTCAAGTTGGATTCCTTCTACCTTAACGTCCATGTTTTCCAATTCTGTTCCGCGTTGGTAAATTTCATGTGCCTGTCCACCCTGCATACGGCTCAAGTCAAATGTATAGTTACGATTTCCACCGAGATTAATGAGCATAATTAATCTCCTATTCATTTCTGCACCTTTTCCTTCTGGTCCAGGAGCAGAGGCTTCAATAAGTTGCACCTGTTTTCCGTTCGATGTTCCTGCATCATAAGCCAATAGCGCAGACCTTTGCCACGATCCGTCTGATTGTGTATTTGCTCCATCTGCTCTCCATACCCATGGAGTATTTCTCCAGTATGGTTTCATTGAAGGATATCGCAAGGTAGCCCCGCTGCCATCATTATAATTGGTTCGATTAAGATAGCCCGTATAAGGCAGCGCTTCAGCTCCTGCGCCCCAGAGATCAAGAGATAAAAAGTTCGAATGCGTATGTCCGCCGGCAAAACCTAATGCGGTAGGCTGAAACAACAATCCAGCATGAGTTGCATCATTGAGATCACCTTGGTGTAAGCTGTAATAGCCTAATCCTGATAATTCAATGTTCTTCAACCCTTTTTGAACGATAGGTATTGGCTGTGCATCTGTTACTCCATAACCATCATTCAGGGGGATTGATGTTCCATTTGGATATATCAGCTTCTCAGAACCAAAGTTAGAGGCTAGTTCTAGCAATGGCCACCTTGGGGCCAAATCCGTTTCTTCCAGCTTCAACCCTAATTTTTTATCATCATAATCTTTAGGATCAGTCCAGCTTTTTAGAACCTCAACGGTACTCCAAACATTCCCTGTCACCTGATCTGCATAAGATGAGGTTTGTTCATACCACATGCTATCCGAAAGATAATAATCACTACTAAGAAGTCGATCACCGATATCTATCACTTCACGAATCATATCAGGATCATTTAAGAGCATAGCCGTTACAGCAGAGGATCTCATTCCGTATGGTGCAATATTGTTCAACATCATGCTATTCATAGCTCTTATGCTCTCGTAGGAGGCTGGTCTGAACCAGAGCTCTTCAATCGTTTGCTTAACCTCTTCTTCAGATACGGTAGGGTCAAGTTCCCCCCATATATCTGAATCAAGAAGTATGCCATAAGCATATAAAGAATGTGTAGGAAACACAGTGTTGCCTGCAAAAAAATCGCTATAACTATGATTCATAACAATACGAGGATAATCTAGTGCCTGATTATAAAGGATGATAGCAGCTTTTTTAGCATATTGTTCATCTTCTGTCAGCTTATAAAGCTTGGTAAAAATTTTTGCATATCGTTCAAACTTTGTTTGTTTATTTGGAAATGCGATTTGCGCTGACGCAGCTTTTACCTCTTGAACAAAATCATTTTCATCCATAGCCATATACGTCAGGATATCGGGATAAGTAGACATGATTTGTTCAAAGCTGTACTTTAACTCCGCACGATGAGCATACTGAAGAACCAATATCAAATCGTCGTTACTAATCGTTTGAGAGCTCCACCTATTAGTTGGTTCATGAACAGTAACTAGGAAAGAGCTACTAAGGCCAGATAATTGTTCGGTTACCGTAATGGTAGCCTCTCCCGTTTCTAACGCCAACAATCCGTTGCCGGTTATCTTTGCAATGCTAGGATCTGAAGATGTCCAATTCATCTTTTCTATATAGGCCTTCTCAGGCAATGATTGATACGTTAATATGGCAGCTTTCCCTTTGTCAACCTCGATATCAGATACGATAATCTCATCTAAAGGGGTTGCAATCTCACCTACTTTCATATTGGCAATCATAATCCGACTAGGTTCTCCATTACCACTTTTATCTTGAATGATTTTATTTTGGAGTACACCTGCATAATTATCTCCTAAACTTACATCTTGAGTCTTCAGTTCTCCGTCAATCCAAACGGTATATCGTCGATTAGGAACGTCTACATCAATCAAGATGTCATACCATTGATCTGCAACATAGGAGCCTATTTCTTTCTTTGCATTGTCTATAACTTTTCCATTTGGGTCAAAAACAAGTAAGTTAGGCCATGCTGCGCTTCCTGATGTTGGTGTCATACTCTTCATCTCACCGAACACTCTGCGGGAATCCGTATTATTAAATTTGAGTCGAGTTTGAATGCCAAACCGATCCTTCCTATTCATGCCGCCCTTAAAAGTTCCAGCGCTGGCTGTAATAGCTTCGATCGATAAGACTTGATCATCACCATCATCCATAAGACTTAAGTTATTAGCACCTACGGTCGCATTCATATAACCAATAAATTGAGTATCTACAGTTACTGTACTACCACTTTGTTGTAGTTCATAACTGTTAAAATCAATGTTTACGATATTGGGATTGATAAATACAGGTGAAGACATAGAAAGAGCCACCTCACTTGTTGGATCCTCAGCATATGTGAATGTTGGAACAATTGATGTCATTAGGAAAATGGATATAAAGGACATAATAAAACACTTCTTGAGCTTCATATAAACCCCTCCAGGAATTGACATATCAATCTGAATCAACTAAATAATATCCGTTCTTCTACAAGTAAGATATCATTTAACCAAAAAGCCTCACCCCCGTTTTAGTACTAGTATATCAACTCGTATATGCTAGGTGTTTGCACTCTCTTTACCTAAATGTGCAATCATTTAACCTCCACAATAAAAAAACACCTCAAAAGTGAGTGACTAATCACTCTTACTTTTGAGGTGAAATTTTGTCATCAAGGAGAACAGCTATTCTATCCGAGATTCGATTTATAGTCTCCGGGATTAATACCACAATATTTTTTGAACACCTTCGAGAAATAGGTACGGTCAGAATAGCCTAATTTAATCGATATCAATTCAGTGGTCAGCTCTTTGTTCTTCATCATTTCAATGGCAACATTCATTTTATAACGATGCACATAGTCAGTGAAATTAACACCCGTCAGCTTCTTAAAGTACCTTGAAAAATAACTAGGGTTCAAATACAAATAATTTGCTATTGAAATCAATGTTATATTTTCAGATAAATTATCCGAAATATATCGATCAATTACTTGAGTTTTAGTACTGGCAGCATTTGAATATTCATTACTGGTCATTATCATTCTTATCCACTCTTTAACACTATTCGAGGTCTCCTGTATACGCTCAGTATGTGCTAGGCCTGAATGAAACAACGTTTGAGCCTTTACATGCCCCGATTCGTTCTCTATGATCTGAACTAGTTGCAGAAATTGTGGTATTACTACAGAAGGGTGCATTTTGTCTTCCACTGCTTGCTGAGCAAGGTTATCTATAATATTAACAACCATTTTTTGTTCTTTGTCGTAATATGCTTTAATCAGTGTCTCTTTCACTTTCCTGTTAATAAGAAAAGTCTTGTCCGTATATACATGAGTCTCATAATCCGATGACATTCCTCTAATCATCGCCCTATCATAATAAAGCGAGTGATTAAACTGCTGTAACTTCTCCATCTCTTTACCGATTTTATCTAGTCCCTGAAACTCATTGCCATATACGAAAAAGGTTTCTACCTTCACATATTCTTGTACCTTGCTGTTCAATTCATTTGCAAATCTTCGATAGGACTCATAGCTGTTGTTTACTAAATTTTTATCATAATTCATCACACAAATTAAATCTTGATATTCATCATTATCTTTATCATCACAAAAAATCGTAATTTCATTTGTACTTTCAGCAAACTCTTGAGCAATGTTGTATAACGCATATTTTATGGTATGCCTATCCTTGAGACTATAGTTAACAAGCAATGAGAAGTAATCAATATGAATCCTTCCAAGTATAAAATACGATCCCTTCCAATTAATACCTAGTCTTTTTCCGGAATTTATAACTCCAGTAGAATTATTGCCGGAAACAATTTGTTTCCAAAACGAACGTTGCAGTAAATTTCGATTTCGCTCTACTTCTTCTCGATACGCTAAGTTTTCAGTGCTTTCTTCTATAATATCAATCAGCATAGCGGCTTTTTTGACAGTATGCTTTAGCTCATCTGCCGTCAGCTCATCTTTAATTAAATATCCATCTGCATTTAATTTTATTGCTTCTTTGGCATAGCCAAATTCCTCATGACAAGTAAGAAAAATGACCCTTAACTCTGGACGAAATCGCTTCATTTGATCTACCATTTCGATACCATCCATCTTAGGCATACCAATATCCGTAACAATTAAGTCTGGTGCCGTGGTTTGAAACAATTGCAAAGCTTTGGCTGCAGATTGAGCTGTTGCCACAATTTGCAGATGGAGTTCATCCCATGGAATCAGATTAAGCAAATACTTGATCATCGGAGCATCATCGTCTACGAGCATTACTTTAACCATTCTCCATTCTCCCCTCTGTTACACTATTCTCATAAGGAAGTTGAATAATAATAGAGACCCCTTCGAACTCATTCGATTGAATATTCATAGTAATATCGGTACCATAGGTTAGCAGCAGCCGATTATACACATTGACCAACCCAATTCGTTTATTGGAAACCTGTGGTTCTGTTCTGGATCGTAATATACTCCTTAGCTGCTCTTCTGTCTCCTCTTGTCTCAAGCCCACTCCATTATCTTTCACTTCAATAGTGCAATAACCATCGTTGAGTTCGGCAGTTAACCAAATAGAAGCATTGTCTGAGTCCTCACTAAAAGCGTGAATGATTGCATTTTCTACTAAAGGCTGCAGGAATAGACGAGGAACTTCCATATCCTCTAACTTAGGGTCAAGATTAATGTGGAGCTGCAAGCTCCTATCACTTCGCATCTTCATAATTTCTACATAGTCTCTCAACAGTTTGCATTCCTGCTTAAGCGAACATTGCTCGTTCACTCTCAGATAGGCTCTTAGCAAACTTATTAACGCTTCGATTTGCCTACTGTTTATGGAATCCCCTTCGGTCACTAGATTACATTTAATCGAATTTAATGTATTCAACAAAAAATGCGGTTGAATTTGGGAAAAGAGCGCTTGAAGTTCAATAATCCTCTTCTCTTCATTCTCCTGCTCGACTTTTAGAATAAGCAAATTGATCTGATCAAGCATACGATTAAAAGCCGTGCCAAGGATAGCGATCTCATCTTTGCCCTTTACAGGAAATCGAACTAGCATATTTCCATCGCCGAACTTCTCCGCCGTCCATTGAAGCTTTTTCAGAGGTTTATGGAGTTTCCTAGCAATAAGAACTGAAAAGCTTAAAAAAAGCAGAATACATAAAGACAATACAATAGCATAATAACTATACGCTTGAGATATTTCACCCGTAATTTCCTGAGCGGAGAACTGATACTCAAGCTCCCACCTCGTTTTGGGTACAATAGACTTCACTGTCACTAGATGTTTTGAATCTTCTATTACATGATTATCTGGATATTTAATAATTAAATCTCCGTATTCGCTGTATAGCTTAATATGTCCTATTCCACTATTTTTGAATGAACGTCTAAAATATTCATAGGGTATACCAACATATAAAGTACCAATGGATGTCCTGCCGTTAGCAGCACTAATTTCTTTTACAGCAAAATAATACGAATCCTTTTGATTGCCAATAAACTGCTTTAAACCATCTACTTTTTCCCATCGCAAGCTGCTTGAATGTACCCTTCTGTTCATCTGCTCATTCTGTTCTTGTGATATCCATTGTTGCAATGTTTCATATTCCAGCATACTATTGGCCGCATAGATAAGAAATCCGCCTTTGTTTACAAAGAAGACCTGAGCATTAAGCCCAGAGGTTTTAGAAAATGCTAAATCTAATGACTCTGAAATTCGTTTATTGGTAGCAAACTCCTTTGACGAGGTCAGCTTGTTAACATCTTTAAAAGCTAATAAATCACTGTATGAATTCGAGTCCTTATTACTGAACAAATTCATTGCATAGATAATGTCTTCTGCATTTTTACCTAATTCTAATGTTATAACATCTATTACATTCTGATTGGAAGCGTTCACTTTATTGATAACAACATCTTTGATTAGATAATAAGAAACGAGAGATGCTAAAACTAGTGGAAGCAGAATGAGAACAATGAAAGAAATCTGTGTCTTCCCATAAAAAGAAAAACTCATCAGCTTCATGGCCTATCATTCCCTTCGTCCTAGATAGAATCAATTATACATTAATCTAATAATATTTTTAATAATCTAATAAATTATGTAAAATAATAAGGCGACCTTGCGGTCGCCTTTTGGCCCATTATTTGTTCTGCTCAATAATTTTATTCGCTTCGTCAATCATTTGTTTCTGGGCATCCTCTGCGCTTAGATTATCTAGTAAGAACGTAGTTAGTCCATTCTCTAATACTGACTTCAATTGGCTGGCGTAGTCCGTTGAATAAGCTGGATCATAGATTGTTTTAATTCTCTCGTCGAACACAGCTGCAGCTAAGGAGTCCGTATCTACCAAATCATGATTACGAACTAAGCCCTCCATAACCTTGTCTTTATCTGCTGTCTTCGAGCCTGGGAAGTCTCGAACAACTTCCGATTGTTGGGTAAGATATTTAATAAATTCATAGGATTCTTGTTTATGTTTAGACGTTTTTCCTACACTTGCATATGCACCGCCAATAATAGACAAACCAATCTCAGCATCCTCAGAAGAGCGAGGAAGTGGTGCAAACACAGTCTTAAATGTATGCGGGAATTTCTCTGTATCTTGAACCAAATTCACTACAAATGTGGCTGTTGGAATCATTGCAGCTTTACCATTTAGGAATTCAGTGTCATAACGCAGTTTCGCTCCGAGAACATCTGAGTATGGTTTAACGGATTGGTCTTCCTTCTCCATTGCTCGGCGGAACTCAAAGAAATCCTTGAACGATTCTTCTCCAAAAACTGGAGTCTGCTCCTTAGTCAAATAAGGGTGAGGTAACTCTGCAAAAGCTATCGGATTTGCATATTCACCCCATGTGTGGAAAAATGCACCGTATTGTTTATCTTCTCCACTACCCTTTGTCATCTTTTGGGCATATTCACGGAAATCGTCCCACGTCCATTCCCAAGTTGGAATAGGTAGGTTAGCCTCATCAAGGGCATCTTTATTAATAGCAACTAGCCATGGATTGTTAACATCTTGTAGACCGTATACTTTACCTCCACTTCTAGGTGTTATGTAGTAGCTTTCATCTACATTGATCCCATCCGCGCTCAAGTAGTCATCAAGCGGTTCCAAAACATTTCTAGAAGCGCGTTCATTAACAAAGTCCACACTAGAGAAAGCAGCAACATCGATCGGATCACCTGATGCAGCAATCAGATCAAGTTTTTTGTAGTATTCAATAGTATTTGCATTAGTTACTAGTGGAACAGCCTCTACATCAATATGTGGATTGATTTTCTCGAAATTAGCAATAATCTCGTTGATCTGATCCAGTGAGCCTCCATTGGACCAAGTATAGTAGTTAATCGATACTTTTTCTTTTTCTTTTTCTATTCCATTTGTACTACCCGCTGGTGCAGCTTCTGGAGTCACTTGCTCCCCTCCACAAGCAGCTAACAATGAGACCATCATTACGGATGCTGTAATTAATTTTGCAGCTTTCATATTAATCCCCCCTATTAAATACTATCAATTACATTTTTATTGTAAATGCTTATTCAGCTCTAATGTGTGCAGTATTTCGATACGAATGTGCACTTTATTGGTTTATTATCCTTTTACCCCACCGACCGTAATCCCATTGATTACTTGCTTCTGGAGTAATAGAAATAGAATGAGCAGTGGAATAACTGCTGATACTGCAGCCATCATCATAATTGAATAACTGGAGGCAAATTCAGCTTGAAAGGCTTGCATACCTAGCGGAATGGTAAACAACTTAGCATCCATCAAAAAGATAAGCGGGTTCTGGTAATCATTCCACGTCCACAAAAACTTCAAAATACCGACTGTAGCAACAATAGGCTTAGCCATTGGGAGCACAATTTGCCAAAATATTCTGATATATCCTGCTCCGTCCACTTTAGCCGCTTCCAAATACTCGTTGTGTATATTAAGCATGAATTGTCTCATTAGAAAGGTCAATGTAATGGTAAAGGATCCCATCAAAATTAAAGCTAGATGGGTATCATACATGCCAAACCATTTGATCATAATAAACCTTGGTACTAATGTCGATTCATTGGGAATCAAATAGAAGGCCATCAGCAAGAGAAATAATTGAGTTTTAAAAGGAAAATTTAATTTGGCAAACGAAAATCCAGCCAATGAAGAGAATAATAGGGTAAGAAGCGTAGATATGACTGCAAGCTTCAATGAATTATAATAGTTTAGACTGAAAGGTACACTCCCCATCCAAACCGTTTTAAAATTCTCAATGAAATTCCAATTAGTTGGTATCCATTGAATTGGAAATGACATAACATCTTTTTCAAATTTCGAGGCAGAGGAAAGCATCCAAATCAAAGGCGATAAAAACAATAAAGATAGGAGTCCCATGACTGCTGTAACCATGCTTTTCGACAATAATTGTAATTTCATAGTATCTCCTCCTTCTAAAATTGCTTTTTCTGTATTCGTCCAGTAATCAACGTAACAACCGCAATGATTATAAATAAGATCCATGATAATGCGGATGCATAACCCATCCTGAAATTCCGAAAACCTTCTTCATAAATGTTATATACTAATACATTAGTGGCATTGTTAGGACCGCCTTCCGTCAGGAATGCAATCAGGTCAAACACCTTAAACGAAGCAACAATTGCTGTAATACTCAAGAAAAATGTCGTTGGACCTAGCAATGGAATTGTAATTTTAATGAGTTGTTGCAGCCAAGAAGCTCCATCGATATTTGCCGATTCGTACAAATCTTCTGGAATATTGGTCAATCCAGCTAAATAGATAATGATGTTATAGCCTATTACCTGCCATACAGCTATAATCATGATCGCCCACAGCGCGTAATCAGTGCTTCCGAGCCACTTTGGCGGATCAGCGATACCTAAGTTCATTAGCATCTGATTAATCGGGCCTTTTGAAGGATGGAACAACGCAGAAAATACGGTTGCAATCGCAACTGTCGTGGCAATATAAGGAATAAAGAAGGCTACTTTGAAATATTCTTTGAAAAATACGGAAGAATTGATAAGAACGGCGAATACAAAACCAAGTCCCATACTTACTGGAACAGTTATAACCGTATAGATTAGATTATTGGTAAATGAACTATAAAACGTTTTATCGCCTAGCAATGCAACAAAGTTATCGAGACCAACAAAGCGAATAGCTTCTAAGCCTCCTACCAGATTCCACTCCGTAAAACTCAAATACAAAGAAAATAACAAAGGAAATAATCCTAACAAAACAATACCTAATACCTCAGGTGCTATAAATAATAGACCTACGGCTGATTCTTTTCGTTGAATAGTCCAATAGGGGGATTTTTCATTCTTAGTTGTCATTGCTACTCACCTCTACTCTTTCTTTTACTTGTTCGTATATACCAATGCTAATCGGTTTTATCATTCTGTAGTTAATTGGCAATTTCTCCTTTTCACTAGTATTGGATTTAATTTCATAATATCGAAAATAAAAACGACCAACGAGGTGCGGATTTTACTAGAGTGTGCATTTTCTCGACTATTACAATTAGCAGCCTACAGACAACAAAGCAGCTCATGCATAATGGCACGAGCTGCTAAGCATCACTATTTATTCGTGCTTCAAAGGTACAACCATGTTCCAGGTGTTGGCAGCTTGAGTGAACTCCCCAGGTCCATCTGCTGTCGCACAAAACATATGGGTTGGCTTTCCATTCTGAAATAATATAAATGGTCTCTCTAAGCTTCCCATCACTTGTTCCGTTCCATCATCCCAATTGATTTTACGTGAATACGATTTCTGACCCTCAAGAAAGCTCCATTTAACTCCATCCCTTGACTGTGCAATTATCCCACCATGATACTCACCGCAAATAGTACCTTCCATATCTTTTGCAATCATTTCATAACCACCAGGTACCTTATAAATAAATGGGTCCTCCAAGTTATATTCTTTTGGGACAATACTTTCATCCGATAATGCGGTATATGGACCCATATAATGACTTGCTCTAGCAACCCCAAAAGACATATGATAACTATGCAAAAATGTCGAATAAGGCTTTGTCTTGTATGTCCTAGTTTTGTAGACAAGCAGTACAGATCCATCTTCATGGATACACGGTGCCGGATTAGATGTAAAAAAATTATCAAACTTATCGGGTCTTGGCTGTAATATAGGACTACTTAATCGCTCCCATGGTCCGCTTATACTCTTAGATGTCGCAATTCCGATCCGCTTATTGGAACGAGCAACGATACACCTTGGGTCATTTAAGTCAAATCGTTCATCTGATGTTACATCCTTGAAGGGGTGAGTTGATCCCATATAATATAAAATATAAGTATCCTGATGCTTACAAATCTGCGGATTATGGGTGCTTCTTCCATCCCAGTACTCCGCTCCTCTGCTAGGTAGAACGACTTCTTCGAATGTATAAGGTCCTTCTGGAGTATCCGCAACAGCTCTCACTATTTCTGAGGAAACAAGCCAGCCTGGATGCATAGGAAGCTCTTTACTCCATCTCGATGCAAACATATGGTATCGATTGTCTTCCCCCTTAATGACTGTTCCACACCATACCCAATAGCCTTCCATTTTGAATCCGCCATTTCGAGGTGCAGGAAGCATTATTTCAGAAATATTCATATTGCATACACCTCTTTCAGATAACTAGAATTATCGATTATCACACTCATTATTCATACCAAAAGCCTTTAATACCTTTTTCAAGCTTCATTAAAGCTTCCAAATAGAAATAATCCCCCCAGATCATATAATCATCAGGAGATGAATTCCCTCTAACATGATAGGATCCATGTCGGATTAGTCCTTCAGCCTCACTATCATCCATCGTTGAGTAGCCCTCTATTAAAGAAATCATTGTCCGATTAATACAATCAATAAAATAACCTCTGTCTGGATCACTTTCATCCATATGTTCAATCAGTTCTAGCAATCCGGCAGCCGCTATCGCTGATGCCGAGCTATCCCGATAGGTGTTATCATTAACAGCTGCATTAAAGTCCCAGTACACAACATTATCTTCAGGCAGTCGATTGAAGAAATATTGGGCCATTCGTTGCGATGTTTCTAAGTAATGCTTGTCTTTCGTATAACGGTAAGACAAAGCGAAGCCATAAATACCCCAAGCCTGTCCGCGTGTCCAAGTAGACCCATTGGTAAAGCCTTGATGTGTGGTCCCTCCAATAGGCTCACCATCTGCTTGATTAAAGATAAAAGTATGATAAGATGAATCATCGCCTCGCACCAAATACCTTCTACTTTTGTCCGCCTGACTAATCGCAATCCGTTTGTACTTTTCATCACCCGTTTGTTCTGACGCCCAGTACAATAGAGGTAAATTCAGCATACAATCAATGATAATTCGTCCTCCGTTATCTCCACTTTCACCTATAGGTCCCCAGGCTTGAATATACTGGCCTTCTTCTCTCCATCTTGTTAATAAATGATCAGCTGCTTTAACAGTTAGTTCCTTGGCAGAATCATAGCCTTTGAGGATCCATTGTGCCTTTGAGGATAAAGAATATAGGAAGCCAATGTCATGATGATCAATTTCAATCTGATGTGTAAGTCGGTTACGAAAGCTTTCCACGGTTTGCTCCGCAGCTTGCGAATAAATCTCATCCTTGCTATAGGCATAACACAACCATAATAATCCAGACCAAAATCCAGAGGTCCATTCCGTGTTTGGATTTAATGTATAGGTATGTCCACCATTACCATCTACACTAACATGCGGAAATTGTTCCTTAAACTTAGTTATATTTTGCTTTATTTTTTTTAATGCATCTTCAATTGCTGACTCTACTAAACGCAAATTCATCCCTCATTTCGTATAATTTGATTCTCTAAACTTTTGATGTATTCATTATACGGATTAATTCCTACACAGCTAACCTCATTATTCTACTTATATGTGCAATTTGTTTACCTGTTCAAAACAAAGAAAAAAGAGGCCTCCCATAAGTTCAGTGAACTCATGAGAAGCCTCTAGTTTCCCGCCGACGTTACCCTTAGTTACCCGAGTAATCTATTCGTCTATCGTAACTCTCTAATTTGAAGTAATTCATTTATAAAATAATCAAGTTGCCTCTGAGTTGATTCTAGACTAGGAGCATGACGGCTATCGCTTTGAATTTGGTAATCCTGTTCTAAAGCTTCTAAAGCCATCCCCGATGCTAGTGCAGCAATCCCGTCACCTAAAGTCGCAATGGATGCTCCAATAAATGCTAACTTTGCAATTCTAATATCGCGTATTTCTTTATTGTTTTCCATAGGTCACACCTTCCCGGATCGTATATGCCAATATATGTGCAGATACCCAGGAGGGTGAATGTAAGTTTCCTCACTAGCGTTGCGTTAAAACTCGAAGTTTTAGTGCAACGCTAGTGGTTTTATCTACTTCTTTCACATGGTATCCAATTGTTGCCTTGAATCTGAGATAAATAAGCTACTTTATCATCAGCATTCATTTGAATTGTGTCATGATTATTTTTGAATTTCTTCCAAAGTAAGCGATTTCATATTTTTAGGGGTAAACCTATAATTGGTGTATTGAAAAATATGTGTCCATATTATATCGTATATTTGGGTGGTTGTAAAATATTGTCAATGCGCCCAAATACGATGCGGGTAAGCCGAGGGCGGCACCGGATCGAAACATAAGGAGGATTTCATTTATGTCAAAACGATTTAGCCAAATGCTCTCGTTCCTCTGTTGCATGGTAATGTTGACGTCGCTAGTGCCTGTCAGCTTTGCCGCCGACACAGACAACATCGAGATCGCAGTAGCGAATGAAACACCGACCGCCATGTTCGGGACTCCGGAGCTCGGGTCAGATGACCCAGTGTGGGCCCTGACAATGGAGCATCTCATCAACAAAAGCACTGTGCCTGACGACCCCAGACCTCATGCAACGGGCACAGCCAGGATCCTATGGGATAACGACTACCTGTATACCCGCGTAGTTGTAGAGGACAGCAATCTATATCAGGGAGCCGGCGGAGATCACCAGTACGACAGCTTAGAGTTTTATGTCGGCACCGGATCCAGCGGTTCAAACCAATGGCGAGTCAGTGCGACGGGCCTGTATTCAGGGCAGTCCGCTCCGGGCAGAGCAGCATGGACTCAGAACACGGAAACTGGATATATCGTGGAGATGAGAATACCAAAAAGAGACTTGACTTTACAACCAGGGAAAATTACCTTTGAAGTTTATATCAACAATTCGACTGAAAATGGCAGTGACCGCTATGAAGTCGTATCCGCTTTCGGAGACCCGGACGCGGCTTATAGCAGCGCCGCTTCATTCACAGACAGCCTGGAGCTCATTTTGGCTGATGAAGAGGACGACAGATTCTCCATCACTGCCACGACGGGATCAGGCGGCCAAATAACGCCGAACGCACCCGGCAATCTTCTGAGAATAGCTAGAGGCTCAGACAAAGAATTTACGATTACTCCCGATCACGGCAAAATTGTGGATACCGTAACGGTAGACGGCGAGCCTGTGACTCTATCCGATGGCACTTATACCTTTTTAAATGTTGAGGCTAACCATACCATTCACGTGACATTCAAAAATGATTCAGGGGCTGATCAGCTTCCTTTTATCGTATGGAATGACAACTTTGCTAGTGGCGAGTACACAACGGCTGTCATCATTGACTTAGGCGAAGGGAAAGAAGCGTTAGGCTCCGAACTTCATCCAGGCCTGTTTACCGTATCGGGCAAGAACACGACTCTGAACGGTACCTCGGTGACCTTTGAAGGGACGCGCAAGATTACAAGAGTATACGCCAATGACGAACCGAAGGTGCGCGGCTATCTGGGGCCGGTAAGTCATTCACCGGATTATCAGCCTGGACTGGAAAGCGGCCGTTACATCGTAGTTGAGTTTGAATTTTATTCAGCGGCCGGCGGCAAAACAACGCTGGATGGCAGCTCGAACTCGACAAAGCAGGTTTACAGCATTGTCCAAAACAGCGAGCTCGTACTGACAGAAGGGAATCCGCTTAACTACGTGGTTTTTGAACAAGACAACGTTGTGAATCCGATTCTTGACAAGTTTACAACACCCACAGGCGATTCGGTCAATCGTGCACTCTACCTTCACCGGGATGACAACGGTGAAGTGTTGCAGGGATTGCCGCTATATGTCTATACCCACGGCATGAGTCGCGGTGGCACAAGCTCTGGGACAGACCAAAAAGCGTCCATGAAATCCGCTAACGGCTCGGTCGCTCTGATGAAGAAGATGGAAGAAAATCCTAGTAAATACGCCAGCCATATACTGAATATTTCCTATAATGGCATTTCTACTCCATCCACAGCCAATGTCAAGAAGGTTATAGACGACCTGATTGCCAGCGGGGCAGTAGACCCTAACCGTATTTACGCTGCGGGCTTCTCATGGGGCGGCCAGTATACGAACAGCTTACTTAACGCCTACCCTGGCTTCTTTGCAGCAGCAGCACCTATGGCCCCGGTAAGCGGCTCACCGAATGCGAACAACAACGAAGCTCACAGCGACCTGGCCTATTGGATGTTTCTAAATGTTCATAACGTTGGAACCTACCAAACTAACATTAATAACTTCATAAACACTAATATGCCGAAAATGATCAACGCGAGGGCTTCGAACTTTAAGAGCAATGAGGCTCTTACGTGGCCTTACAATCAATTTGATCAGCCAAGTTTTAGACCAAATCCGGCCAATACACCTCCCCTGCTTGACTATATAGCACACGAAGTGGAAGCGGCGGTTCTTTATAACGAGATTACTATGGAGAATCCGTTTCTTGAGGAGACTTGGAGCATAGCTCCGATAGCACAGTCCCCTAGCTTGCCGGCTTGGGATAATGACTACACAGACGTCTTTGATTGGATGTTCTCACAGAGTAAACCGGTCGTGCTGCCTGATGCTCCGACCGCAATGTTCGGAACTCCTGAGCTCGGATCCAACGACCCACTGTGGTCCAAGACATTGGAGTATCCAATCAACAAAAGCACTGTACCAGACGGTCCAAGACCGCATGCTACGGGCACAGTAAAGGTTCTTTGGGACCATGACTACTTGTATGCTCGCGTAGTTGTAGAAGATAGCAATCTATATCAGGGACTTGGTGCGGATCATACTTACGACAGCTTAGAGTTTTATGTCGGCCCAGGATCCAGCGGTTCAAACCAATGGCGTGTCAGTGCGACCGGCATATTCTCAGGACAGTCCCATACGGACAGAGCTGCGTGGAACCAAAGCACGGACACTGGATACATCGTGGAAATGAGAATTCCAAAAGGAAACTTGACCTTGGAGCCAGGCAAGTTTACCTTCGAGGTTTATATAAATAACTCGACAGAAAATGGTGGGGATCGCTATGAAGTCGTTTCCGCCTTCGGAGATCCGGACACGGGCTTTGGTGGCCATGCTGCATTTGCAGACAGCTTGGAGCTCATTGAAGCCGAAGAAGTGGACACTAGATTCTTAATCACCACCTCGACGGATACAGGCGGCCAAATAACGCCGAACGCACCCGGCAATGTTCTGAGAGTCGTTCCTGGCTCAGACAAAACCTTTACGATTATCCCTGATCACGGCAAAATTGTAGATACCGTAACAGTGGATGGCAAGGCTGCGACTATATCCAACGATAATACTTTCTCTTTAACAAATATTAGCGCTGATCATAAAATTCACGTGACATTTAAAGATGATCCAACCGCTGATCAGCTTCCTTTTATCGTATGGAATGACAACTTTGCTAGTGGCGAGTACACAACGGCTGTCATCATTGACTTAGGCGAAGGGAAAGAAGCGTTAGGTTCCGAACTTCATCCGGGCTTGTTTACCGTGTCAGCTAGAAACACGACCCTGGTCGGTGACTCAGTGGTCTTTGAAGGAACGCTCAAGATCTCAAGAGTATACGTCAATGACGAACCGAAAGTGCGCGGCTATCTTGGGAAGGTAAGCCATTCACCGGATTATCAGGACGGACTGGCAAGTGGCCGTTACATCGTAGTTGAGCTTGAGTTTTATACAGAAGTCGGCGGTAATCTAACACTGTACAACAGTAACTCGACAAAGCAAAATTACAACATTGTTCAAAACGGCAATATCGTGCTGACTGAAGGCGCTCCGCTCAGCTACGTGGTCTTTGAACAGGACAACGTTGTGAATCCGATCCTTGATAAGTTTACACCACTTACAAGCGATTCAGTCAACTACGCGCTCTACCTTCACAAGAATGAAGAAGGTGAAGTGTTGCAAGGAATGCCGCTATATGTCTATACTCACGGCTTTTCACGCGGCGGCACACAGGCACATATCGACCAGAAGGCGTCTATGAAATCCGCTAACGGTTCGGTTGCTCTAATGAAGAAAATGGAAAAAGATCCTGACAAATATGCCAGCCATATTCTGAATATTTCCTATAGTGACGGTTCTACTCCACAAATAGGCGATGTTAAGAAGATTATCGACGACATGGTTGCTAGCGGGCTAGTAGATCCTAACCTTATTTATGCGTCGGGCTTTTCAATGGGTGCAATGTTCACGAACACCTTAGTTAACACATACCCTGGTTTCTTCGCGGCAGCTGCACCTTTGGGAATTGCAAGTGGCGGGCCGTCAGCGAGTGCGAACGAAGCTCACAAAGACCAGGCCTATTGGATATTTGTGAACACTTATGACACTCGAGTAAATGCATCGCAGCTCGATAGCTTCATTACCAACGACATTTCGGATTTGACCAACGCAAGGGCTTCTCGATTTGAGAGCAATGAGGCTCTTACGTGGCCATACAATCAATATGATCAGCCAAGTCAGAGACCAAATCCGGACAATACACCTCCCCTGCTTGACTATATAGCACATGAAGTAGAAGCGGCGGTTCTTTACAACGAGATTACTATGGAGAATCCGTTTACTGAGAAGACTTGGAGCATAGCTCCGATAGCACAGTCCCCTAACTTGCCGACTTGGGACAATGACTACACAGACGTCTTTGATTGGATGTTTGCTCAGAGAAAACTAGATGTGCCAAGTGCTCCGGGTGGCTTAAAAGCGACGGCGGGCGATGGACAGGTCACATTGAGCTGGACTGCTCCGGCTGACGACGGTGGCAGTGCTATATTAGGCTACAAGGTTTGGTATGGCAACGAAACGCCGGTCACACTGAGTACGGAGAAGACCGAATATACCTTCACAGGCCTTACGAACGGCCAAAATTACACCTTCAAGGTCGTCGCGGTGAACGCGAAGGGCGACAGTGTGGAAATAATTGCGACGGCGACGCCGAAGAAGACTTCTTCTGGCGGCAACACCGGCAATACGGGCAGCGAGACAGACACTGGATCGTCGAAGCCGACCTACACAGTGACCACACCGCAGGATAAGCCCGCGGTCACAGACACAAACGGCAATACGACCCTGCCTGGCGGTGGCTTAATTACGACCAAGGGCGGGACGAAGCTTGAGGTTCCTGAAGGCACAACTATAGACTCCAACGGTAAGGTGACCATTCCGGCAGACAAGAGCGCCGAAGTTACACTACCAGGAGACAAAGGCATATCGCTGAACATCCATGAGGGTACAGAGCTTATGTTCGATGACGACACCCCTCTGGGCTTCATCGTGGTATCGGGCAATTCTTTCAATGATGTCGACATGGATGACTGGTTCTACAGCTACGTAAACTCCACTTACACATTCGGTCTTTTCAACGGCACGACGTCCACGACGTTCTCACCGGGCACCTCAATGACACGCGCGATGTTCGTACAGGTACTGGCCAATCTTGAGAACGTAGACCGCTCCGATTACACGAGTTCCCGCTTTAGCGACGTGACGGACGGACAGTGGTACACGGCGGCAGTCGAGTGGGCGGCTGAGAACGGCATAGTCAACGGTATAAGCGCAGATCTGTTTGATCCTAATGCATCATTGACACGTGAACAGACACTAGTGATACTGTACAACTACATGAACTATAAGGGCTATGAGATTCCTCAAAGCCAAGCTCAGTCCTTCGCGGATGAAAGCGGTATCAGTTCGTGGGCAATGAACGCCGTTAAGGCGCTACAAGGCATCGACATTGTAACAGGCAAGGCTAACAACATCTTTGACCCTCAAGGCAGCACTACCCGTGCCGAAGTAGCCACTATCTTTGGAAGGTTCGTCGAATATCTGGCTAAGTAAAGGCGTAAACAGAAAAATGCGGACCCTTCCGGCTGGACATTATCCAGCCGGAAGGGTCTCCTTCTATTTAACAAAGAAAATCTCCGGTCTGATGCTGCTAAACGCACCTCTCGTCTAAAACATTCCTATACCCAAACTTTAACAACACAAAAGACCACTCCTTAATAAATTCATTAAGAAGTGGTCTTTGCTTTATCTATTATTTGTACCAGTGACTGCTTCACAAATTGTGTTCACAATGACCTCAATTTATGAAGCTAAATGGTCTGATGATTTAGAACTGAAAGGCTGTGAAGCCTTGTCAGTCCTTACATCATGCCACCCATTCCGCTTTAACAGTTTGATGAGTTTTATGGGTTCAAAAGTGGTAAATCTGTCCTGCGACCACGAATATTTTGTCCATTATGTACTACGATATTATTATGAGTTTATAGAATTGGTGGGCAAAATGTGGTCAATTGTTGGGCATGTGACAGAAAGTACATGTGTCGTATGGGGGAAGCAATCTTATTCCCGCGGCATCAGTTATAGTCGCTTAATATCGTACAGAATCAATGTACTTGCAGTCAGTTATCTTAATATTCTCTTTCTTTACTTTATCACGAATTTTTGCAGCAGTTTTACGGCAGGATAATGATCAGAATAGTTAATCCAAAAGATTAAATTTACATTTGAGAGAACTGAACTGATTTTCTGACGGTTTCCAAATATCTAGCCCACATGAAAAGGTATCTCGGACTTACTGGCCTTTATGAGAATCCCTCCCCTCTCACACCCATTCCTAAAACGAATACAACGAAAATGCCATCAAGTTTAATTTCGAGACAATACCCGTTTAAAGAAATTTTCCTCCCTGTAGGTCACATCGTCCCTGGAGCTTAGATAGGTAGCCAGAGAAACGATAATTAGTACCATGCTGAGCAGCACTTGGGAAACGTGTAGGAAGAGCCACCCCTTAGTAGGAAAAGGACCGAAGGATATATTGAAACAGGATACAGAAATGCTATGGAGCAGGAAATTATAGTAGGAATATACCTCCTGTCCATTGAATCCCATGAATTCCTTAAAAGATTCAATATAAAATACATATTGAAAGTAATATAACAGGCTGTAGAAGATCATCATCTCGAACAATGTGTGTACGGCTAACGAAATTCTCCCAGAGCGTCTTATTGAGCTTCTCTTCCATCCGTTAAAAAAAGGCTCATCCAGCGTACCTGTTCCCGGTACCTGCTCCTTGGTGAACCTAATCACATCCACTTTCACAATATCCTTATAGTAGGCCCAACAAATCTCGAAGGACCGAGACACAAGTCGGAAAAGTAATAAGCAAAATAAGAATTCCAGGACGGGCATAACGTGATCAGAGAACCACATAAGTAATATCGCGGTGATGATCGCGGTCCATATTGTTACGATGACGTTGTACCAGTTGGAAAATTCAACAAAGAACTTT
Organism: Paenibacillus xinjiangensis; assembly: GCF_059686975.1. NCBI lineage: Bacteria > Bacillati > Bacillota > Bacilli > Caryophanales > Paenibacillaceae > Paenibacillus > Paenibacillus xinjiangensis. The sequence continues at coordinate 117,372 of NZ_JCAALS010000008.1, forward strand.
CTGGAGTTCCGGATGGTATCCCATTCGCCTGGACAAGCACGATGCTCAGAGTCTCTGTAGCAGGTTGTGAAAGTACAGGGAATCCTTTTTTCAATAAGCATGGCCTTATACTTGGAAGCGAAATAATAATCTGGTGAAATTAGAAAAGATAATACTTTTATTGCAGAATTGAATACAGAACTCAATTGCTCAGAGATCTGCGAAATAAGACCCTTTTCGGATTCGATGTAGTTCTTTACCAGTTTATAATATGCGGCATAATGCAGGAAAAAGCTTATAGCAATATTCAGTACCACAGCGCCCACCAAGAGCAATACATAATAGAACCAGTAATCGCTTAATTCATAGGAAACACGGGCCTTTGGTGGCAACAGGCTGGTGAGAAAAACAAGAGCAACAAAAGCACCACCTGCTACGATTTTCTTTTTTCCAAATCCGGCATGAATACCCATCATACTCTTATACTTTTCTACTTCATGTTCACCGACAAACTTGTGATTATCATCGTAAATCTGTTTATAGCTGGCGCTGTCTTTATTAGCTGATTCAATCAAGACCTATCATTCCTTTTTAGGTTAATTTCAAGATTTGACACTGTAGTCACTGTTATTAACAGTCTTCGCCATCTAGGAGCTGCAGCAGCCATTCCTTAATTTGTTTGTCACTTACTCGCTCTCCTATGGATGTAAGTGAGTATCGTGGTGCGCAGCGACCTTTCGCAGCGTACTTTGACAGCCTTTTCGTAACGATCTTCCAAATCTTCTAGTCATTGAAGTTCTTGCGTATATTCGTTTGTCATTGGTATTTCCTCAGGTGGAATTAAGTCAAGGTAATCTCTAACCCATAGACTTATGCTCTCTAGATGAACGTCATAAATGTGAGCAAGCACCCCTATCTTAATTCCAGCCAATGCCTCGCTAACGATTTTCATACGTATTTCCTCTTTAATTCTCTTGCCACCCATACCTATTCATCTCACTTATTCTTACTTTAATTTATTTGGATATGTATATTCCCGTTTTATTAGGGGGTCTTGGAGTTAATTAAAGAATTGATTGGAAATGTACCTATTTATTTTAGCTTTCTAAAATTAGAAGTCGTTGGATTTGGAGTCGATTTAAACAGATAAAACCAAATTAATTGTTATGATTGTCATTCAAGGAAAAAATCATCAACTTCTTTAACGGTCTTTATTATTTTACTGCCTTCGACCCCGTGAGCTTCCGCAAGCTTTTGACTATAGTCGAATCTAAGAGCAGCGTTACTATCAAAGTTAAAAGCCATTTGAGTTATCGCTCCTAGCTTCTCATATTCGACCATAATCCTATCAACAATGCTCCCGTATTCTCTACTGATTTTAGACAATGAGTCAAAGAAAATTCGGTCAAGTTGCTGCTTGACCTTACTACCATCCTCGGCTAAATACTTTTTTGTAAATGATGCTAGTACTCCAACAGCAAAGCTCCCCACCAATGCACCGATAATGGGAATAGGAATAATCAACTGTCCCGCAACTGCCCCAAGCGTTGTCAGACCGCATTCCATGCATACCATCTGCCCATTGGTAATAAGCTCTCCCATATCAATTAAACCGTTATTATAATCCATCGCTAACGAGGCGACCCCAAAAGCAGCTGATGTAAAAGCCGCTGCCAATGGTGCTCCCATCTTTGTATAATTCGTCAATGCATAAATAGACGCTGCCGAAACCCCGCTACGTCCGCCACCTTTTGCGAAGTCTATACCGATATCCTGCCAATCCTCGGAGGTGAATTGGTAAATACTCTTGTCCTCTTCCTTTTTCTTTTTGTATACGCCTGCGATGACACTTATACCACCGCCTATTAGGGCACCGATTAACGTTACCTTCATTCCATCTTCCCAGCTCGGCTTGCTCGTCTGCTGCGCCTGCTCCTTCTTTTCACCCGTTTTTTCCCGTATTTCATCTTTTATTTCTTCATTTCGTTGACTCAGCTTTTCTCCATTCTCGTTAATTGTCTGATTTGCCGTTCCTTGTTGAACCTCAGCGTAATTAGATATCGAGGGTTTAACGACTTGATCGAATGGCTTCCCCGTCTCACGTTCGATTTCGCGTACCTTCTCGAGAATTTTGCGAGCGGTCCGTTCGCTAAGCTCATCTGGCTTTTGGCCATTCAAAATCATCTTTATTTGCTCGTAATGATTTTTTGGAATACTGTAATACGAACCGTCTTTTCCGAAGCTGTCGTATTTGCCCATATGGTTGAGTACATGGTCCAAATTATTATTGAGGCCATTTATGAATTTCGATTGTACCTTTATACCTTCGACTAAGAAGTCTTCTGGTGCAGTCCGCCCAACGTTTTCGAATGTCGCAGATGCATGCCTACCCTCGAGTAAATCACGGGCATTCCGGATATTAACTTCGATGTTTTCAGCTATTTCTCCATGTTTCGTTAAATCACTACCTAATATATTCCCAGGATTTTTTAGGAATTCACGAATCTTATCTACTTGTTCCATAGCCTTAAATAAAGCTTCGTCCTGACCCTGTAACTCGAGTTGTTCCAATTTTTTGAGACGTAATAATTGATCTCGAAGCTCAGCCTGCCTTTCCTCGTTCCAATAGTGAACAGAGGAGCCAATTGTCTGATCAAGGGATGCCTTATGAATCCGTTTCATTTCTCCTATGCTCCCACTTTCTTGTTAATGAGTTCTGATAACGAATATGTATTGTTCACTAGCACACCTAACTCTTGTTTCTGCATCTCAGTGAATTTCAAATAATCGATTACATCTGTCTTTTTAAGTCTATCAAGCGAAGTGAATAATCCATTGCTATGCTCTTCAGTCAGGAACTTTAGCTCCTCAATTTCCAGATTGACTCCTTGTAATACCGATATTTGCTTCACGATTTCTACGGTTTCCTTTTGCGCTTTAACTGCTATTTTTTTGTTCTTTTTATTTGCGACTACCGCTCCAGTGACAAGTGCAGCTCCACCAATTCCCCATCCTATTGGTCCGGCGAGAGCAAGAAGAGTACTACCACCCGCCATACCACCACCACCAGCAACTACTGCTCCGCCGCCCAACCAAGCTAATGCCGCATTCGTTGCCGCTGCGCCCGTAAGAGATGAGATAGCAACGCCAGTTGATGCGGTTCCAAAAGTAGTAGCGACAGCTAGAGCAGCTGTTGGTCCAAAAGCGGCTATCCCGATTCCAGCAGCAACACCGGCTCCAGAGATCCCTCCGGTCACTTTATTTGCCATTTTTTCATCGTATTTGATATCAAGAAGAGCTCGAAACTTATTCAGAAGTATGTTGACCTTCTCGAACTGACTTGCGAATGACTTAGGTGTATGAGCAAGCGTATTAATATACTCCTCAACTATTCTTATGAGGACCGATGCATTATTTCTAATTTCCAAAAGCTTTATTGCATCGTTTTGCACATTCTCGCCAATTGATGCGTATTGTTCACTGGCCTTTTTCAATTGATTTAATGCGCTTTTTTTCAGATCTGAATTTAACATCTAACTCCCACCTTGTTAAGTTAATTTTTCCGAGAAAATATAAAGAAATATCCACTGATCACTAAATCTTTGATCACCTGTGTATATTCTAAATCCTTTTTAGTTCTTAAGACTTATTCCACAAGATTAAAAAATACCCTTTTTCAATAATATCTTTCATGTAAAATAATACATTAGTTTATTGACAATGGCTTGTCAGCAAACATAAGTTCGTAAATAAAAGAGTCTCAGAGTTCAAAGTCACCTCACAGTTATTTTCGCTTCAAATAAAACACAATATAAAAAAGAACCCTTACATTGTCATTGTAAGAGTTCCTGTTTTTTATTTCCATGTCTTCGTTATATCAAAATGCGATTAGACTAGTATACGCCGAGTCAGTTTTGTTCGCCCACTACCACATTATCCTGTACATGATAGACAAACGTATGCTCAGCAATATCCCGACAAATCTTCAAAATATGCCTCCGACAGAAATAAGTCTTTATTATCAGACAAGGTAATATACCGAACCGTGACATACAAGATCATAATAACCCTTTAGCACCTCGCTACCACAGTGGTTGATTACTTTGACGGCAAACTAAACTAGACTCTTATGATAAACTTTTTACGGTGAACGACCAAAGATTTACTACCTATGTTTTCTATCTCACCGCTCATCATGCATTCCCTTAATTCACTTCGATTTAGTCCAACAATATTGCTTTTTGCATTAGCATCTGATTGTTCTGGTAGAATGGCACATCCGTGCTGCCAAGGACTGTTGGCGGTACATTTGAAAGCTCATTGAGGTTATCCATCGGAACGATCACGCTCTTGGCCCCGTTCTCAGATAGCATGGTAACTTTGTCGGCAAAGTTAATTACTCGCTCTATAGCACCTCCCACAGAGAAATTCCCGAGGACTGCAAGACCAGCCTTCAGATTCTTTTTGTAAAGGGCCGATACTATTGCTATATAGACTGCTGATCCGATACCAGACGAGATTGCAGCACCTAGAAGATTAGTTACCTGGATAGTGATGTCATAATTATTCAGCGAATGCTTGTCGCTCAGAATCGTTTTCTCATTAGCCTTTATGTACTGATAGGTGTTTTTGATATTCTCCTTCACGGCCATGTTGTTGACCCCGGTAATATTCAACTTTCCAGATCCTGCTACCGCGATGGATTCAATCCTCACCAGCGCCACGTTTTCGCCATCACTGGTACTTGTGTAACAAATCCCAGGTGGCAGCGGTGTGTTTTCAATGAGGTGTGAGCCTTTTTCTTCGGGCAAACCTACAAAGAACTCTTCCTGGGTTTCCTTGTCAATGTACGAGAAATTGGTATCCCAGAATTCCATACCCCCAATACGCTTCAGTTGTTCTTTAACACGTCGACGCATCTCGAGAGCGATTTCCAAATACTCCTTTATGTCTTCTTTGGTGTATTCACCATCCGGATGCATGAGCTTGATAAATCCGGAAACAGTCTTTTTAACCGGTTTGGTATCACGCTGTTTCAGATGAGCTCCTAGTGAATAGTATTTTTCGAGTGCATCGGTATAGGTAACTCGCCGCAGAGATTTTAGAGCTTCAGAGAAGTAATCCGTACTGAAGCCAAAGCTAGATGTGAAATGCTGAGGTGAAAATTTGATCATTTCCCAGCCAGGCAGATAGAAATGGATACGATCTAAAAAGGCCGTATCATTGTTGACTTCATCTGAAAGCGGACTGAACAGATGGGAGGTCTGAAGAACAGTCTCGACAGGCTGATTAATGTTACCATTTAGGATAATGGAAGCGACTCCAGTAATTTCACCACCGGCACCAGCCCTTGAGAAAGATCCGGACTCCATATAGTCTTTCATTAGAGGTACAGAGTCTCGTTCCTTAAAGATTTTATCAGTAGCCTCATCAAAGCAGATTGCATCCCATTGACCCACAGCACCAACTTTTCCGGTTGAACCATGGACAAAGAGTTTAGCAACCGTTCCCTGACCACCGGAAATCAACACTGCATATGGCGTGAGTTCTTTATAAACAAAGGACTTACCTGTCGAACGTGGTCCCAATTCGATGAAATTGAAGTTCGATTCAACCATCGGGAGCAATCTGGACACCAAGAGCATTTTAATTCGATCTGAGACACCTTCTGCATTTGGTTCATAGCCGCAGCTTCTCAAGAGAATGTCGAGCCACTCACTCTTTGTGAAATCCTTGCGTTTGTTGATGATCTTGGTATTGTCAAAGCTAGAAAGCTGGATCGGCTTGATCTCTGTAATAACAAACGGGAATATATTCTGTCCGACTTTAATGTTTGGATCATACTCCACATCGACAATAGCCCAGATGCCCCCCATCAGCATCTTTTCGTGCTGTTTTACCAGGTCATCGCTGATATTTCCATTTTTGATATTGCTATTTTGTAACTTCGCCCAGTAAATATCCTTTTTGGAATCCAATTCCACGGAAATCTTATCGATGATCTTGTAGCGGCCTTTCTCACGAATCTTGGAATGAATCAATGAGCTCTCTTCAGGATTCACATAATGCTCGCTGAGAACCCTTTTCACATTTCCCATCCCGATACGAATCTTTTCTTCGTCGTCAGTGGAGCAGGAGTTGGCTATCAGGTATTCAAGCACAAACACCGGTACATTGGCTCCAACCTTTACGGAGCGGACAAGGTCTTTCTTGACCACGTACCCTCTGAAGTGTTCCAGAAGTTTTATATCTAAGTCATTCAATACTGCCATAATAGATGCCTCCCATCTTCACTTTTTTGTGTTAATTTACCAAGCCAACGCTGTGATATTTCAAATGGTTCCATTTCATTAGAGAAGCCCACCTAAATCTCTATCTTTATTTTGTTTAACAAAGACCCGGTCAAGCTGTTGTTTCGTGGCAGCATCTAGAAGGTGGACTTCTATTTCCGAATGGCCGTCAAACGTATATTCTTTGGTGATCCGCTCATTTCGTTGAACTGTGAATACATCGCTTTTATTCACCTGCGTTCTGTTGGCAAAGAAGACCAGATAAATTTTTCGCTCCATGGAGAACAGATCCCCAGCACCTTTGTCAGCCTGAATTTTGATTGAAAACAATTCACCGGTGACATCTTTTAAGTCACTCTTATTTTCAATACTGACAGTCAGCGGCACGACAGAAGCTCCGGATCGTTCCCAGCAGAAATAAGGAGTTACCAGTTCCTGTGGTGTTACACCTCCATGGGAGAATCCGTATAAGCCAGGTGTCTTGAAAGGATTGATGTTCTTTGCAGTGTAAATATATCCGAATTGTTTATAGATCTTTTCAGTCTCAATAAATGCAGGTGTCAGATCTGATTGTTTACTTTCTGTGCGAATATATCGTTCTGACTTTTCAAAGACACCTTTCGGATATATTGAAATCTTATCCGCTTCACTCAACAGCCCGGTAAGAACAAATCCATGATCTGTAATCAGGTTAACTTTTGCGTATCCGCTGGACAAGAGGAGTGATATCTTCTCAGCAAAGAAATCGATAGTTTCGGGGAAATATTTGAGTGCTTTCTGTTGAAGCTTTTCTCCCATATCATCGATATCTTTATAGGTACAAATTAGAATCTGTCCCCCCCGTGCCTCTTCATTGACCTCATCAAGGCGAATAAAGTCAATGGTGACATCAGGATTCTGCGCTACCAGATATTTCTCTCGGTTGCCCTGAACCGCTTCGGTAACACCATTGTCCATGTAGATGCGGCTCATGTTGTTTTCGGTCTCGGAAGGGGTATCAGCAAGAATTGAACCCCTTTTGAGATTTACTGAGCCTTTAACTTTGGAGGCCACAAGCTCAGCAATTTCATAGGCAACGCCATCCCCAACAATTACGGCCGTCTTCAAACCACCAGCTGCATCAATGATCCGCTGCAGTGTCCCGGTCTGGTTTTCTTTGTAACCGCTCCAGTTTTTGAACCATTTGTCCAGAAAAATAGAGACGTGATCTTTGTAGATTTCCTGAAATGGTTCAAGAAGCGCTTTTTTATTGAGAAACTCTGCATACAGATTACGAATAGCGGTATCCAGCTTGTAGAAATGATTTTTATAGAACTCGACACACTCACTAAACGAACTCAAGTAAGTAATATCCTTGGGATCAAACTCCAGCAGTGCAATCACATCATTCCAGAAGTGAATGCCAAGCGCCTGAGCCTGTCTGCTCTGATTGCGCTGACGCAATTTGGCAAGGGTATTCGTAATAAAAGCTTTATCTGAAAGCTTTTTCCCGATTTCAGCCAGCCATCTTTCGTCCACCTGAAGAAAGGGATGATGGATGCTGACATTCCAGATATCCAGTTTTGTCGGGAGTGTATAATCGCCAAGATACCCATTAAACGAATCCCGGTAGGAAACTGAGTCGAGCCAGTTTTGATAAACAGACTCGAGCGTCTTATTGCAGTATCCTTTAGCCAAGCCATCGAGCATGGCTTTCACTACTTCACCGGCTAATGTGATCGCAGGCTTATTCAAATAGTCCTGATCGAGCAGTTCATTGACCTTCCGGTAAAATATTTCCCGAAGTTGTGCATCGTATTTCTCTTTTGAGTAAGTATCGGAATCATGAACAAAAGGCAGTAGCTCCTTATTCAGGTCAAAGATTTCTGTTGCACCCTTATGACTAAGATCCATCCAGTAGGTGCGATCTTTACCAATGCTGACTTTTGCTGCGGCAAACAGCTCTTCCTTGGAGAGATTGATGTTTATATTCAGGGTCTGATGTACCTTGTCCTTGATGTAGTTCTGTAAGTAACGGATTTCCAGACAGCCGCAGGTCTCGCAATATTCCCGAATGAACTTAAGCTCATCTTTTTTCAAGCGAGTATAGATCATGAATTTCTCATAAGTGGGCTGAGACTTTTCGATGAGATATTTCACATGCAGCTCTTCTATCTCGGAATTTGCCTGATAGATGGTAAACTCATCCCCGACACTCTTCAGCAAAAACTCCGCATCGCCGGATTCATCAATGAACACCGCCACCGAATGACGGTCGAAAATATTCAGTAGGTCATTTTTAAACCATATATCAATCATAGTCAGCTCTCCCTACCATTCCGCATTAAGGTACTTATTAAGTTGACCTGCATTGAGCACCTCGTAAGGAATCATTCCCTTTTTCTGTAGGGGGGCAATATTTTTGCCGACACCGTCGTCGAGGACGGGATCGTATCCTTCAGCGAGCAGTTCATCAATCTTGGCTCTGAAGGTATCAATCTCTTTGAGTTGCCTGAAGATACAGTCTTTTTCGTTCTGGGCTTCGGCACTTTCATTACCAGCCAGATCGCTTTGACGATTGATCAATGAGCGTTCCCGATGCTCGATATAGACGGAGCGCAGGCGCATCAGTTTATCACGACTCCATTTGTAAATGATGATGTAACAGTCAAAGCCCTGTTCCGGACCGCTGGAGAGGTGCCAAATAAATGGGGTCTTCGGCAAATACATAAACAGGTTCAGATGGTCAGATAGCTCTGCAAAGAAAAACTTATTTAGGTACTCATGGATCGAACGGCCGAGAACTGTGTCAAAACTGGAGTACTGAGCCGAACTGAAACCTTTCTCTCGGAATTTTCCCTCAATACGATCTAGTAATACCTTTTCTCCGGCATTGGGCACCAGCGGGATGATGCCGTCTTTATCCTCCATGAGGATTTCCCTAATTATATCAGCGAGAAACTCCATCGCTAGCGTGTGCATCCGCTGCTGCGGAATCACATTACTCTGTTTGAACAAGTACCATACATTAATTGGGTTGACCTGATGACGGATACAAAACTCCTCGAGATCGTTGTTGTTCTGGTAAAGGGTCGGGAAGCCACTTTCTATCTCCTCACGCTCTTCGTCAGTGAATCCTCTGGTTGGGAGTGACTCGATGAAATCGCGAATCGCATCCAATGGGTATTCTTTGGTTTCTTCTGTATCTACAAGATATGCATCCCGGGCTTCTGTCAAGACCGGAAGCTGACCAATGATTTTTCCTTCTTTGACAAGCACCATGTCCTTGTCATGTTCAGTCAGGTCGTAGATCTCAAAGATCTTTTCATTTATTATGGCTTCGTTTATCAAAACCTGAGTTAGCAGGTGGTTTTCTTTTTGGAAATATTCTCTCATTTCTTTACTACTAACAAAAGGGAGTTGAGTTGAATTTCTTTCTGTTAAATGATCAAGGCATAATCCTTTTTTTATTTCAACGTTGCGAGAAACGTGTTCAGCTAATTTTTCTTCGATATTTTTTGAAGGTAAAACAAAAGGAATACGCTGCATATCACCAACTTGTGCATTAACCGTTGGATTTAGACAGTTTATTATATATGAAACTAACTTCGAGTTCATAAAGCCAAGTAAATAGAAATTATTCTTGAATTTCTTGTTGGCAAAAATGCTTGAACCCCCAGTATCAAAGAAACAATTCTTGGGGAGATATCGAAATGAAGCCCCTTTTGAACCAGATGCTGAATAGGTAACTCCTTCTGAAAAATAAAGATTACTGTTCCGCAATACCGCACCAGCTGATTTCAGTTCGATTGCATCATTTTCATAATTACCAACAAGCCAGAGGTTTCCATACCATTTTTCGAACGGACCACCTTTTGAGTAAACTACCCATTTCTTCCTGTCTTCTTGATAATTATTGGAGATATTCGAGCTACTAACTTCCCACCAAAAACGTAAGAATCTTAAATTGTTTGTTGTTGCAGCACCCTGAGCTGGTGAAAGCAATGATTTGATATCAGCAGCTCCAAACTTCTCCCGGAATTCATTGGAGATCCAGTAAATGAAAGGCCAGGACTTGATGATCTTCAGCTTGGCTTGTTCAAGTGTATACACACGATCATTTGAAACACCAGAAACATAATCATCCAACGCATCAAGGAATTTACCTTTTTTCAATTTTTCCTGAAGGTTAGTTGTCAAGTTGAAATACAGCCCATCTCTATCGCTTTTCCCCTTGCTTAAAACGTAGAATGTTGCATCCAATAGGATTCCAGGACCAAACAGGTTTACACGATCCAAACCGAAATCTACCATTACATCCAGATGGCCTTTATCGATCATAAATTTACGGACCTCTTCAAAGGTTTTAATAAACATAAAAGTGTGAGGATGGATCATGGCAATTTTCCCATCTGATCCCGTCATCTCATAACACCGCTTGATAAACGTTGCATACAGGTTAGTGTGGAACTTGTATGGCTTTTTGTAATTGTCTTCAATGAACTCCTTCAACTCAGGGCCAAAGTCGGCACTGTCGGTATACGGCGGGTTGGCGGTGGCCACGTCGTATTCTGCGGTGAGTAATTCAAGGAAGATTATTGCATCTCTTGTCTTGCTGGTTAGGAAGGTATTTCCCTGTGCCTGAGCGTATCGTTCGACAGCGGTTTTCAAGTTGGTGAAGAAGGTATCCGTGAATTTTTTTTCTTTTTCAATATCCTGCTCAGTAAATATATCAATTTGAACCGGTTTTAAAGGTATTCCAAGTTCTTGATCTGTGAAAAGTTTTCCTTCTTCACCATCACGCTGTTCTAACAATTGACGTAATTTTGCCTTTACCTTTTCATCTAGACGTATTAAGGATCCAAACTTGTAGGCAAACTGGAGATCGGTCCAGATGTCTGCAATAAGCTCTTGTTGGCTTTGGTACAGCGTGGTCCCATTTGTGAAAATGTGCTCAACAGCCTCATATTCCGGCAAATAAAAGTTTGAGGAGACCACATTAAAGACAAGTTCTCCAATTGTTCTACGTTTTTTCTTCGCTTTAATATATAGGCCGAGTTGGGCAAGTTGAACCGCCCGATCATCCAGATCGATTCCGTGTAGATTCTTCTCAATAATCAACTTGGGAATATCTTTTTCATCATAATCAGCCCCATAGTTATCGATTTGATCGATATACAGTTCATAGAAAAAGTCAAAGGCATAGAGCAGAAAATTCCCCGATCCGCATGCTGGATCAATTACCTTTACTTCATGCAGTGGTTTGGGCTTGCGCTCCTGGGTCTGGGGAGCGTTAGCAATCTTGTAACGACGCTTGATCTCGGAATTCGGATACATTTCCAGATAAAGTTTTCCCAAAGAATTTTCCACCAGAAACTGTACGACCCAGCGCGGTGTATAGACCTGAGACTGAAGAGAGACTTTATAGTATTCGGTTTTGTCCCCACTGTCCTTGTGGCCCTTCTTCTTTACGTTGTTATAGCTCTCATACATCCAACCAAGGACATCATCACTTTGCCAGATGTCGTTGCCTACCTGTGTATCTTTTTCCAAAGCATTGAAGGCATCGATGATCTCATTGAGGCTGATGGCATCAGGCAGCAAGGCATACTGATAGGCTTTGCTGTATAGCGGAAGAGTTTTACCCAACTCGTTAAAGGCGTGTTTAAGATATTCACGGATGCCTTCCAATTCTTCGGAACGCATGTGCTGGTTCATTTCCAGCCATGCCTTGTGGCCAAATGAGCGATCGCCATGCTCCGGCTGTTTAGTTAGCACCGGCGGGAATAGCGCAGCAACTTCCATGACTTTGACAGCAGCCATACGGTTGAACAGTGTAAAGGTCAACTCATCAATGAGCTTTTCCCGTGCATATTCGTACTTACCGGTTTCAGCGATATGGTTTTCGAGCATCTCCTCAAAACGCAGCCGCTCCGAGATGACTTCTGGGGCAAGGTTTTCAATATCTAACTGCTTGTTTCTTCCAATACCCAGTCGGGCGAAATGTTTATCAAAAGCCGCCTCAATAAGTTCCCGGAGTCTATCAACATGTTCTAATAGCTTCATCTGCTACCATCCTATCGTATTGTTTCTATATCCAGTTCAATCTCTTCATCGGGTCTTGCAGCAGCCAAAGACGCCAACTGAGCCGTAAGGAGCGCTTTATAATCCTGTACAGTCATAATCTTGCTAGTGATCTGAAAACGAACTTTGCGCGGTTTCTTGGGCGCAGGAGGCTGATCCGGAGCACCACCGTTTTCCGGTTCAAGCTTGGGATTCTCTGTAATAAAGCTACTTTGAATAATTAGAAGTTCGTTCTCCTTGGTAGGAGCCAGTGCTGTATAGTTCAGAATATCTGAGAATGAGTAGCCACAGTTTTTACAAGTGATGGCATACTCTAGTACCGGCTCTTTGATGTTTCTATCCACACAGTAACGCTTAAGGCCATCCAACTTTTTCTGGTTCTGTATATTCAACTCAGCTGGATAACCCTTCAGTGTTCTAAGCGCCTCATCCACTTTTCCGCTAAGAATTTGATATTCATGGCTCATTCCGGCAGCAGCATTTTTAATTAGCTTGTAGTAACTGTCTTTAACAATCTGTACCTGCTGCTGTAAATTACCAAAATTCTTGACCATGTCCTGCTTGTAGAGACGGAGAAATTCATCATGTGCTTCCAGTATTGTGTTATCGGATCGGTCTGCTTTTTTGAGTTCTTTCGTAACCTCTTCCACAAATCGCTTAAACTCCCTGACCTTAGCAAAGTTCTTCTTAATGAATTTCTGCGCTTTCAGGATGATATGAATAGCACCCGAGAACTGGTCGCTGTTAGTAAGGAGATATTCAACCTTTTCAATGTAATTGCTTTCGGTTATCTTCCCAGCGAAACTGAGTAAGACCTGTTTCTGGTCGACTACAGTTGGGAACAGCGACTCGAAACCTTCGACGGTATCGCTCAGCGTCGTCAGTGCGCGAATAAAATAATCAGCCAAGTCCCGAATGCTGTCGGCAAGATCAAAGTCGTTGGTATTCCAGTCAATCTTTCGTCCGGTATGGGATTCAATTTCAAGGTCCATTAGCAGTTGGACGGCCTGATTTTTCTTAGCAGACGTCAGCGCCGCCGTAATAGACTTAAATGAAGCCGCCTTGAATTTCGTACCATTGGTAAAGGCGTCCTGTATACCGTTCTGCTCATGTGAGAACCATGTATCGCCATTGTATTTCACGGACAGACGACCAGCCCTGAAAAGAGCTGCCAAGGTGGATACAATGGTTCCAAATGAGTATCCCCATGGTGCAACGAAGAAATCTGACTCCAGCGTGCGGCCATCAACATAACGGTTTTTGATCTTAGAATTAATCTCTTCGACTACTTTCAGGTGATCACCGATAAAGTTTCCATGGCTGTCAAAAAATTTAAAGTCATCTCCGGAAAACACGCGACTTAACCCTTCTTTGCGACTGCTGAACACTTTGGAAACCAGACTTTCAGAAAGCCCAGAAGCTAGTCTTTTGGTATAAATATTCTTGATCAGCTTACGTTGTATTTCGCTGATGGTGCTTTTGAAGCTGTCTGCATCGAGAAGGTACTCGTCAAACATATAGATCAAAGAGGCATTACGATACGCGTTCTCAATCATTACCCGAAGCTCTTTTTCCTTTTCCTCTCGAATGATAGAGAAATCCCGTATAATCTGACGCTTGGTGGAATCAGATTCATTAGAGTATTTATCTTCCATGTATAAGTAACGGCTTACTTCACCAATTAACTTATCAATCATTAAAAATTCTTTATTGTCTGGTATCAGCGTGATAAGTTCCTTTTGATACTGGGTTTCCAGCTTGAGGTTCTCAATAAAATCCTGTCGATTTTCACTGATGTTGAAGAGGCTATACGCTACCAATTTCAATTGCTTGCTGCCTTGACCAGTTAGTTCATCATCTTGATCGGAAAGAACGCTAAATTTGAAAGTGTCAATTCCGTCATTAAAGGTAGCTACCGTTGTAAACAGCTTGTAGTCCTTGATGTTGTTGATCAAAGACCGTTTTTTACTAAATAGCTCAACATCGAAATCTTTCATCTCTTCAAGGAACTTGCCTTCAAGGTCAGAAGTAATCTTGTAGTTGTTGTTTGTAAGCAGCAAAACTTTTGCTTCGATTAGCAGTCCTAGAGCCTCTTCAATGACCGGCTTCACATCATAGTAGGTTGTGATGTCGGAAATGTAGCTTTTAGTGATATTCTCAACTGTCGGTGAAATGACTTCTGAATCGGCCATAAGGTGAATCGTCTTCAGCAGTCTTTCACCGTCAATGGTGCTGTTACGCTCGTTCAGTATCTTTCTGGAAGTATAGTATTTATTTACCAGTCCAATGGGGGGAGCCGTTTGAGCCTCGGTACATATCGCGTAGCCCGGGGTAAAGCTGTAGAGTTCTTTTTCCCGCATTTGCTTTCGAAGAATATCAAAAGTTGTAATGATCATTCCACGAGCGGCGATCTGAGTGGCTACCAACGCATTAGAGCTGAATAAAAACTTCTGAAGAATGTCGAACTGATATTTATGGAATGGATAGTAAGTTGCAAACTCATCCGCATTTGCCGTTTTAGTCGGAAATGATGATTTCAAGTTGGTGGCGTCGGATACTAGGCCTTCATTTTTCTTATGGTAATTCACGAGCTGATGATGTCCGGAATCCGTTTTTTGGAGCAGACGGCTTCGGATAATGACATCAACCTCTGTAGATTCAAGGTGAATCTTGGTCTTGAAACGATCGGTTACCTTGGTCAGCTGGCTTCGATTCACATTTGTATTGTTAATGACATCATCTAGTTTTTCCTGAGCAATGGCAATAGTCCAAACCTTGTTGCCGATACTTGAAAGAGCTTCACTAATACCCTCCAGATCCAACAAAGTGAATTTCTTCTGACTGATCGCTTCGCTGGCTTCATCAAAGACAAAGACCAGCGTCTCCTCCGGCCGGTAATTCAAGTATTTCTCAAGCTCAGCTTTGAACTTACTCGCAGAGAAATTATTAATGGCTGAACTGTAAACGTTCCGTGTTTCTGAGTAGTCAGCTTCGCTATAACCCATTTCAGCAAATACTTTCCGCATGACCCTTGCAACCTGCCGATTGCTGATCTTCAACTGATCCCATTCTTGTCCCTCAAGCAATTTGACTTTACTTTTAAACTCATCAAGTTTGCCATCGATATATAAATCAAATTCCATGTAGCCGTATTCATCATCGCGGAAACCGAGGTTTTTCAGCAAGTTGAAAAAGAGAGTGAATGCCAGTCCTTTGTCTGTATTCTGTTTGGCTATGTCGAGAAACACGACCCTGCTGTTGATCACTGCAAGATTGCGGATGGCGTTTTCTATCAGACTTTCGTCCGACACACCTTTCATCCTTGGGATGAATCGCTCTCTGGCAGGTGTTCCGTTAATCATCGGATTGTCGATAATATACCCAAGCATCTTGCCGAAATAAGATTTACCTGATCCGTAGAAGCCGGACAACCACACCCCAGTTTCTTTAATATTGGAGGTGAATTGGTTAGTGAAATTGTAAAGATGCCGACCGATTCCTTCAGTCACAATGTATGATTCAATTTCCTGCTGGATTTCCAGTTCGGATCGATCTTCAAGATCGATCACACTTTTTATATCCTCCTGAAGATCCAGTGCCAGTATTTCGTGTATTTTTGTCATGAACAGGACCCCCTTATTTCACTAACGTGCAACGATATTTCGATGCAAGTTTGAAGTTTAAAAAGTAAATGTTGTCGTTCTCAATTTTAGACGGGTAAAATATCACTAGAGGATGAGTTAGATTCATAATGACCTTATGCTCCATGATGTTTACGTTCTCGATTCCTGTACCAATAAGGCAACCAGTTCTTATTAGAAAGGGAATTCTGTCGTTCTGACAGGCTTTCTCAATCTCGCCAATAATCAAGTCAAACAGATCATACGAAGGGTCATCAGAACGAAAGATTAGGTGGGGAGTATTCTTAAAGTCACTGTAATACTCTTTAAACGACTCCCAACCGTCCTCATCAATGAACTGAACCAGCAGCTTGCTGACATCAATAAATACAGCCTTATCAGCATAAAGCCCTTTCGCTTTTTCGAAATACTGCTGTTCTTCTTCAGGCGGGTACGAGAACAAAATACTATTCCCGCCATTTGCCTGTCGACGAAGGAGATCTTGGTTTTCTATATGAAAATCTAAATCCATAAACTTTTGCTGATGATCAGTTATATAAGACATCACAAACTCCTTTATAGCTATGGGTTAGTTCGATGTCCAAAGCGACACCGTTGAAATTCATATTAAAATAACCTTTCAGAGAGAGTTTTTTGAGCCGATCCTGGATGTCCTCAGAAGAGATAAAGCTAACGGGAAATAGATCGTTAGTTAAGATGTTACTGGTCCTCGGAGAAAATAATTTCGCAAAGTATAGAAACAGTACCTGTGCTTCCGAAGATGGACGTATATGCTTAAATGACTTTACTCTCCCTGCACTTAGAAAACCGAGCTTACTCATCAAATTGAGGTATTTGGTCGAAATGGTGTTAATTGTATTTTCTGACCAACTGATCTGCAATGAATCATTTTGAAAAAGATACTCTTTTAGATAGGCTGTGATGTCATCCTTAGAAATGCTCGCGCGTCCGGAGTAATAAATTTTGGAGAAAACCCTTAACGTGATTTCTCTGAATAGCCTATTGTTCAAAGCAAACTGCCAGACCAAAACCAACTCTTTGTCCTGTGGTGGAACGCGTTCGCTAAATATCCCCTGAATGAGCTCTTGATGATCCTCATTTTCAAACTGTAAGAATGCTTTTCTTACCTCGCGTTCAATTCTTGTTCGGCTCCGTTCAGTACGCAGGTTGAATTCATTCCGTTGATTGACGAGTTCTTTTATTGAGTCGGATTGACTGAAATGAGAATCAATGGCCTTGAAAATGACATTGCAATCCCTCAGTCCTCCGATAACATTTATTGCGGTATTATACACGCCATGTTCTGTTGTGTTATTCAATCGTTCCATCGATTCTTGTTCATCCTTTTCGTTGTGTCCGCTGCACCACCAGAGTGAACCCATTCATCTACCACGTACTGTTTAAACATCCAACGGTGTCCTACTCGATGGCCTGGCATATCACGTTGCTCGATTCTCTTATAAACAGTTTCGTTGCTTACATTGAGATATATTAATCTCTCGCATTTTTTTCTTCCTCCAAATTATGTCCCTAACTTAGAGATTTTGTAAATTAACGATACCTTTTACAGTTATCACCCTGAATTTCCGCTAACCTCCATAATATCATTAAAATCACATTCAAGTGCTCTACAAACCTTGAGCAATACATCTGTTGTAACATTTTCATTTTTAGAGAGTTTAGACATTGAACCTGAACTTATTCTTGCAGCTAACTTTAGATCTTTTTTTTTCATATCTTTATCTATTAGAAGTTTCCATAATTTTTTATAACTAACTTCCATCGAGCACACCTCCGCATACGTTAAATATTCGTATTATTGCATCTTTAGATTATATCACAAGCAATAAAATTCACAAACGAGGAATATAAATTTGCATTCACGATTTTTTTATCATCTAAATATAATACATAGAACCAAATTAAATTTTACAAAAAATTTCACCAAGGGTCGAAACTTAAAAAAAGGTAGGGCTTATCGCTTAAAATTAGCTATGCAGGAGCTATGGATGACGCCCCACATATTTGCTTATATTTACTTGCGAGATTGGTTAGGATGGGCTAGACATTCGCAATTGGAACCCATGATGGATCTAGCCAAGACGGTAAAGAAACATGCAGAAGGAATTCTTCGTTGGTTTCATAGCCGGATGACAAACGACCTACTTGATAGGTATTAATGGTTTAGTTTCAAGCATCCAAGCGAAAAGTAAGCGGATATCGAAGCTATTTTATTGCACCTATCTTCATTGACGAAGATAGGTTCTTCTATTTTCTATCCATAATAAGGAGTCACATTCAACCATGTCCCATTTATCAGACAACCTTAAATCGCTTCTCATTCTATCTCTACGTGAAAAATCAAACAGTTATATCGTGAATGAGATTGAACATCGATTACCAACCGTTGCTGAGCCGTAAATGCGACAGAAGAAGAACTTCTTAAAATCAAAGGTGTAGGCAAAGTAAGAGCTGGACAGATTATAGCAACAGTAAAGCTATCTAGAATTATTTCTACACCTTCACGTAAAAAAATATATCCGCTCACCACAAGATGTATTCACTCTACTTGGTAACGAACTTAAATACCTTCAGCAGGAAGCAGTTCATTTGTATCTTCCTTAATACGAAAAATGGTATCACAGGTAAAGAAGTCATTTCGATTGGCACGCTTAATGCCAGTCCTGTTCATCCTAGAGAAGTGTTTCGTCTTGCAATCAAACGAAGTTCTGCTTCTATTATCTGTGTTCATAATCATCCAAGTGGCAATCCTGAACCTAGCAACGAAAGATAATTCAATTACGAAAAGATTAAAGGAAGCAGGAAACATTATCGGTATTGAGGTACTCGATCATATCATTATTGGTTCTGACACGTTCGTGAGTTTAATGGAGCGTGGTCACTTCTCATGAGCTCACAAATGACTTACCGCAGATTGTTACTGTTCCTTCAAGTTTTAGATAGTGAGCAACTGGACTGTGATCTCACTATTGAAGACCAAAACAATGAGTTTTCCCAAGCAATCTTAACTATTTATCCCCATGATGATGTTCTAATGGCAGGACATCCTTATTTTTGTATAGCAAAAACTAACCCATAGGAGTCAATGATATACAAGCAAATATGTATTATGCCTTAGAATCCATTCAAACGGAGCAAATTAATTACTGGAAATGACTAATCCATCGTCGTAATGGTATTAGTGGCGTCTATAGTCGAAATCGATAACCTTTGTATTCGCTAAAACTGAGAAGGATAAGGGTTATCCTGAGTTCATTAAGACAATTCAGAACCGCATGAGAAGGCTTCTGAAGATTGCTAACCTTAATAAGCGCTTGACTCCTCACTCCTTACGTCATACGCGCACTTCCCTTCTTGCAGAAGCGGGCGTGGGCATACGTGAGATCATGGAACGAGTGGGCCATCAAGACGATGAGATTACCAAGAGGGTTTATCTTCATGTTACAAAAACCATGAAAAAAGAGGCCTCTCAAAAGTTCGGTGAACTGATGAGACGCCTCTAGATTTTTTAAATTCAATTATAGCTGAGCTTCATCTAAAGGAAGCCTTTTTCACTAAGAAACTAGTTCAGGTTGAGCATAAAACTTGTTCTTACTTCCTTGTATTTCTATATGTGCTTCCCAAACAAAAAACTTCCAATGCTCACCAATAGATGGTGTATAAACAATAAGATCAGAAGTAATCCTCTTTCTCAATTCTTTAAAATCAACATAATACACCTTTCCACCTTCTAACCTAACAGCCAAGATGGAAATATCAGAGTCATCTAATATTTGAACTTGAGATACATTCAGATCAAACCATCCACTGCCCTTGACATGAATTTTTGAGCCTAGAGTACAAACAACAATCCGATTCCCATTACTTTCACCTTCGAACATGATCTGTTTTCTTGTGATATTTGTTAATCTGCAACTATACTTGGTGCTTAGCGTTCCAATGATATGATTCTTATCTGGGACGATCGTCTCCAACCCCTTATTCAATATTATTTTCCAATAATAGCATAAAATTCGCCGTTGACGTTTGGAATAAATAATTGTAAGGAAAAAAGGCATCTGATGAGTTCGTGAACTCATCAGATGCCTTTTTTTACACCATGTGTAAATTTGTGGTCGAATAGGGTTTCCTTATATGGAAACCCCTGATGTATAAGGGTTTTTCACCCTTATTACATCATGCCGCCCATTCCACCCATGCCGCCCATATCAGGCATAGCTGGTTTGTCTTTTTCTGGCTTATCAGCAACTACGGCTTCAGTTGTCAGGAACATAGCTGCAACGGAAGCTGCGTTTTGAAGAGCAGAACGAGTAACTTTGGCAGGGTCAACGATACCTGCTTCGAACATGTTAACCCATGCTCCAGTAGCAGCGTTGTAGCCTACGCCAACTTTTTCGTTTTTCAGACGCTCAACGATTACGGAACCTTCTTGACCAGCGTTCGCAGCGATTGTGCGAAGCGGCTCTTCAAGGGAGCGCAATACGATGTTAACGCCAGTTTGCTCGTCGCCATCTGCTTTAACAGCAGATACAGCGTTGTATACGTTAATAAGAGCAGTACCGCCACCGGATACGATACCTTCTTCAACTGCTGCGCGAGTTGAGTTCAGGGCATCTTCAATGCGAAGCTTGCGCTCTTTCAATTCTGTTTCAGTAGCTGCGCCGACTTTGATAACCGCAACGCCGCCAGCTAGTTTAGCCAGACGCTCTTGCAGCTTCTCACGGTCGAAGTCGGAAGTTGTTTCTTCCAGCTGAGCGCGGATTTGGTTAACGCGAGCAACGATGTCAGCGGAGTTGCCGCTGCCGTCAACGATGATCGTGTTTTCTTTTGTTACACGTACTTGACGAGCAGAACCCAGTTGATCAACAGTAGTCGATTTCAGCTCAAGGCCGAGCTCTTCTGTGATCACTTGGCCGCCAGTCAGAGCAGCGATATCTTGCAGCATTGCTTTACGACGGTCGCCGAAGCCAGGAGCTTTAACGCCTACGCAAGTGAATGTGCCGCGAAGTTTGTTCACTACTAGAGTAGCTTGAGCTTCGCCTTCGATATCTTCAGCAATGATCAGAAGCTGTTTGCCGGATTGTACGACTTTCTCAAGAACCGGAAGGATCTCTTGAATGTTCGATACTTTTTTATCTGTGATCAGGATGTATGGGTTGTCAAGGACAGCTTCCATTTTATCCGTATCAGTAATCATGTAAGGAGAAACGTAGCCGCGGTCGAATTGCATACCTTCTACGACTTCAAGCTCCGTTACGAAGCCTTTGGATTCTTCTACAGTGATAACGCCGTCGTTGCCGACTTTTTCCATAGCTTCTGCAATCAGTTGGCCAACTTCTTCATCAGCAGATGAGATCGAAGCAACTTGTGCGATCGATTGTTTGCCTTCGATTGGTTTTGCAATTGCTTTCAACTCTTCAACTGCAGCTTTAACTGCTTTTTCGATACCTTTGCGAATAACCATAGGGTTAGCGCCAGCTGTTACGTTTTTCAAGCCTTCGCGAATCATCGCTTGAGCAAGAACCGTAGCAGTAGTCGTACCGTCACCAGCTACATCATTCGTTTTGGTTGCTACTTCTTTAACGAGCTGAGCGCCCATGTTCTCGAAAGCATCTTCCAATTCGATTTCTTTAGCGATGGACACGCCGTCATTCGTGATGAGCGGGCTGCCGAATTTTTTCTCCAGAACGACATTACGGCCTTTAGGACCGAGTGTTACTTTAACCGCGTTTGCAAGCGCATCAACCCCGCGCAGCATCGCGCGACGAGCGTCTTCACTGAATTTAATATCTTTTGCCATTATCGGTTAACCTCCCAAAAATTTAAAATAATGTGTTTCCCACCAGAAGTGGTAAGTATACAAGCTGCCTAACGTCTATGTGTGCCTAAAAGGTGGCCTATTCAAAGATCGCGTGGATTTCGCTTTCTTTCATAATCAAATACTCTTTGCCTTCGTACTTGATTTCTGTTCCCGCATATTTGGAGAAAAGAACGCGGTCGCCTTCTTTTACTTCAAGGGCAATACGTACGCCGTCTTTCAACGTACCCGTTCCAACTGCTACTACTTTGCCTTCCTGCGGCTTTTCTTTCGCACTGTCCGGCAATACGATACCGCTAGCGGTTGTTTCTTCTTTCGCGATAGCTTCAATCAATACACGTTCACCCAAAGGTCTGATCATTTGAAAATAGCCTCCTTTAAAAAATTGTCGCTTATTGTTTTTTATTAGCACTCGTAAGCGTAAAGTGCTAACAACCATTTTTATCATACCTATTTTCCGCTTCAATTTCAAGTGCCTAGCGTCATTTTTGCAGTAAATTTACTTAATCAGCGAGCAGCGCTTCTGGCACTTTATCCATTATAGCCTTATCCCATTTAACCTATAAGGAAGGAATAACTTTTTCCTGTCCTTTTATTCAACCGCGATACTAATGTCTGTCATAAAATGATACTCGCTCTTATCGTCCTCTTCCCCCGTATAAAAGTCAGCAATGGCATTGACCTTATAGATGCCCTCCGGGAACCCTTCACCCTGTAAGAACTGCTTAACAAAGGCCGTTCGTTCCGAAGCATCTCCTGCATCATAACCGCCTGATTTCCCATATACTCGAGTAACCCACTCTCCTTGCTTCATAACGGTGGTGAGCAAAGGCTGCTCCATCTCGGTCCCCATATCAATACCACGAGTCGTTTCGGTAACGCCAAAGGCAAGAGGATACATCGCATGATAGATCGTCTCCTCACTCTTATCGCCGACGTATTTCAGCATGGCCTTCATCAGCACCTTCTCACCAGGCTTATAGCTCTGCTTCTCCGAAGTTAATCGCAGCACGAAATCCCCCTGTTGAATCTCGGATACCATGCTCAGCTCCTGATCCACGGGTGTCTCTATAGCCGGGGGAGCTTCAGCCGCTGGCTTCCCTTCATTACTGCACGCCCCCAGCAGCATTACCATTACCACGAACAACCCCAACCTCATTCTGAACATAACAATCCCTCCATTCTATCGTTACTGACGCGAACGGAGGGCTAATTGTTACCTTTCATGAATACCAAGGGGCACCATGTACAGGCCTGTATGCTCATCATGCTTAATGACAACATCCACATCATAGATCGTACGCATCGTTTGCTCGGTAATGACCGCTTCAGGGGCACCTTTCATTACTGCCTCGCCGTCCTTCATGACCATAATGCTGTCACTGTAGCGAATCGCCTGATTGATATCATGCAGCACCATTACAATTGTGATGCCATGCTCCTCGTTCAGACGTTTCACAAGCTCCAGAATTTCGAACTGATGATAAATGTCGAGATAAGTCGTCGGCTCATCGAGAAAAAGAATTGGCGTCTTCTGGGCTAGCGCCATCGCGATCCATACCCTTTGCCTCTCCCCGCCGGACAGCTCTACAATGCGCTTATCGCGTTTGCCCAGCAGATCCGTACAAGTAAGCGCCCATTCCACCGCCTTCTCATCTTCCTCCTGAGTTTGACGAAACATGCTCTTATGCGGCATGCGTCCGAAGCTTACGAGCTTCTCCACAGTCATATCGGTTGGCGCTTCATTATGCTGGTGAACGACTGCGAGCTTCTGGGCTAGCTCCTTCGGCTTGTAGGCAACTAACGCTTTGCCATCCAGCACGACTTCCCCTTTATGAGGGCTCAGGTTTTTGGACATGACGGCAAGCAAGGTCGACTTGCCACTTCCATTAGGCCCAACGATGGTTGTAACCCTTCCCGTCTCAATCGTTGCATGGATGTTCTTGAGCAGGTCTAATTTCTTATCATAGGAAAAAAAAATATCGTTAAGCTCCATGAATACGATCACTCTTTCTTAGCATAAATACGAGAAATGGCCCGCCAATAATCGTCATTATTATAGAAGCGGGTATTTCTGTCGGCGCAACAATCGTTCGACCAAGCGTATCCGCTGTTAATATAAGAAGTGCACCTAACAAGATAGAGAACGGAATCAACACCTTATGGTCAGAGCCGACCAGCAGCCTGCCTATATGCGGGACGAGCAGTCCAACGAAAGCAATCAGACCGCCTACTGCCGTTGCGACAGAAGCGAGCAGCACCGCTACAACAGATATGACCAGACGTGCCCGCATGACCCGGAATCCAAGGTTGCCGGCTGTTTTATCTTGAAGCGACAACAGGTTGCACCATGTGCTCAAGAAGAGCGCTAGAATTAATCCAATGGAGCCATAGAGCCCTAGAATCTCTACATCAGTCCATGTCTTCATCGTGAAGATCGAGCTGATCGCCTGATTCACGGAAGTAACCGCGTAGCTCCCTCGATAATTGAACGATTGACCGAGTCCTGTGAACGTCGCATTAATCGCAACCCCAACTAGAATAAGGCGCAGCGGGCTCAGGCCGCTTTTCCAAGAGAACGAATAGACGAGGAAGCAGGCAACCGCGCCGCCGAGGAACGAGAAGAATGGCATCCAGAAGAACATCGCCGGGAAGATCGTCACCATTAATAGCGAGATGAAGCCCGCACCTGCCGAAATTCCGATAACGCCAGCGTCAGCAAGCGGATTTCTCATTACAGCCTGCAGCAGTACACCAGATACCGCCAGAGCCGCTCCCGTCAGCAAGGACACAATAATACGTGGAAGACGCAAATCCCGAATAACCTCAACCTCTTCATTCGTGCCGCTGAATAAGCCCTGTATTAATTCAATCATGCCGACCTTTATGCTTCCTGTCGTTGCAGAAATGATCGTTACCGCTAGCAGCAGTACGATGACGCTAATGAAACTAATTACATTTTTGTACATATTCAACTTCCTCCATGCTCTATGGAACCATTAGCTTCGAACAGCTCTGTCCTTGATCTGCAATGATTATGGATACAGCATCTCTGTTAACGTATCAAGCGCATCATTCGCTGCAAGGTTGCCGGTCGTTCCGAACAGCTCCTCTTCCAGATCATAGACACGATCGTTCTTCACCGCATTGAAATGCTTCCATATATCATTCTTCTTGAACTCTTCATCGAACATCTTGATCACTTCATCCGGCATTCCATGAGCGGCACGCAGGATGACATCCGGGTTCGCCTGCTGCAAATATTCCGTATTAGAGGCAAGGAATTCAACCTTCTCACCTTGGACAATGTTCACTCCACCGACAAGCTTAACAAGATCGCCGATATAAGAGTTTTCTGTCGCAACCAAATAGCTGCCCGGTACGCCAAGCAGAATAAGCACGGTTGGCTTCGTCTCACCCTCCGACATGCTCTGAATTTCTGCTAGCTTGTCGTCATAGCTTTTCACTAGCGCGGTTGCCTGCTCTTCGCGGCCGTATTTGGCGCCTAGCTCTGTAATCGCTTTTTGCATATTTGCAAGGCTTGTTAGATTCAGGAACTGCGCCTCAATGCCCACGCCCTCGAACACTGGCTCCAGATCATATTGAAGCGTCGTAACCGACAACACCTCTGTCGGCTTGAGAGATTTGACGAGCTCCATATCTGGGCTCATCGGATTGCCAACCTTTTTCACGCTGTCATATCTTGTAGGAAGGGTCTTCACGCTAGTAGGGATACCTACAAGATCAATCTCTAGAGCATCCATAATTTGAGTAATAGCAACTGTCGTAGCTACAACCCTTTGCTCTGCTTCCGCTGGCTCAGCAGCTGCCTCCGTGCTGTTAGCCTGTGCTTGAGCTGACGTATTATTGGAATCGGAATTGCCGCCTCCACAGCCGGCAGCCAGCAGGACTAGAATCATTACTGTCAATGTTAGAATGGACTTTCTCATTGCGATCGTTAACTCCTCTCTCCCTTGTGTACACAAATGGACAGAGGACGCCAGTTATCTTGGCATCCTCTCGTTAGCACCACTTGTATAATGCTGTCCTTATTGTGCTGCTGTTTCTGCTTGTTGAGCTTGAGCCGCTGCATAATCCACTGCTCGTAGAATGAGAGTGACTGCTTCAGCACGAGTAGCATTCGCATTCGGCGCGAACTTATTGTTTTCTTGGCCATTGATAATGCCGTACTTCACTGCTGCCGCTACATAAGGTCTAGCAAAGGCAGGAACTTGATCCGCATCAGCGAATGTCAGCTCTGCATTCTCTTCGACTGGCAGCCCAAGCGAACGAACGATCATAACAGCGATTTCTGAACGGCTTACATTCTGAGCCGGACGGAACGAGGAATCGGAATAGCCGCTAATAATACCTGCTGCTACGGCTTGCTCTACGAAAGACTTCGCCCATGCCGGGATGCTGTCTGAATCCGTGAAACCAGCTGGTGATTCGGAATTGCTCGCAAGCTTCAGCGCTCTGCTAATTAGAGCTGTGAACTCCACGCGGCTGATCGTTCCATTAGGGCGGAAGCTGCCGTCTGTATATCCCGTAACGATGCCTAGCGATACAGCACGATTAATGGATTCTTTTGCCCAGTGACTAGCAATATCCTTCAGCTCAACAGCTGGCGTTGTCGTCTCGCCGCCCTCTTCTTCACCCTCTTCAACTTCTCCTCCTGGTAAAGATGGGTTAATTGTATAACCTGGATCTCCTGTATCCGCACTTACACTGCCGAATTCGATTTGGACAGGGTATTGGTGGTGATAGTCAACTTCATCCCAGTCAATCTTCACATTGCCATTCAGCTTCGTCGTAAGATCTGCAACAGTGAAGGTTACGTCTCTCGTGTTCTTATCTTCATTAGTGCTCGTCGTAGTTAATGAAACCCCACTAATCGTAAAGCTTGTAATCTCTTTGCTTCTTCCGAGTCGAATCGTAACTTTCTTCGTTCCGTTCTGAACCACTAGCTTAGCTGGATGAACAGCATAGCCATTCATTACCGAAGCGTTCGATTTACCATTCTCAAGGATCGTGAATTGCAGATTATAAGTTCCGTCTGCAAGTGTATCTGGTGCTGGCACGGTTGTACCCGGATTCGTTGGATTTGTTGTACCTGGATCCGTTACTGCCGTAACCGTTGCTGGATCAAATACGATACGGAAAGGTGCTGAGCCATTATACGGCTGACCGTTAAAAGTCGTTTGGTATGCTACATTCGCATCAACGACAGCGGACAGGTCTTCGACTGTAAATTGTACCGTTCTTGTGTTCGCTGTCTCATCCGTTTTCAATACAGTTGCATCTACTAGCTCTTCAGCTACTTTTGTTTTAAACGCTGTAACTGTCTTATGATCATTAATCGTGATCGCAGCTTTAATCACACCGTTGCTGACTGTAAGTGCAGCTGGATTCACCAAATATCTTGCCATGCTGGATGCAGCGTCGTTGGTTGCATGCTTAGCTGCGTAATTAATTGTGTATGTTCCGTCTGCCAGTGTTTTTTGGACACTAGCCGTATCGAATACGATACGGAAAGGGGCTGAGCCATTATACGGCTGACCGTTAAAAGTCGTTTGGTAAGCTACATTCGCATCAACTACAGTGTTCAAGTCTTCTACTGTGAATTGTACAATTCTCGTGTTTGCTGTCTCATCCGTATGCAATACGGCAGCATCTACTAGCTCGCCGGCTACTTTTGTTTTCAATGCTGTAACCGTTTTGTGATCATTGATGGTTATAGCTGCTTTTACAATGCCATCGCTGACCGTCAGTACAGCTGGATTGTTAAGATATCTTGCCATGCTTGATGATTCATCTTTGGTAGCATGCTTTGCTGCATAATTAATCTTGTATGTTCCATCCGCCAATTTGACTAGCTTCAAGCTTTCTGCATCAAATACGATACGGAAGCCTGCTGAGCCATTATAAGGTTGACCATTAAAGAGTGTCTGATAAGACACATTTGCCTCAAGTGCTGCTTGCAAATCCTCTACTGTAAATTGTACGGTTCTCGTGTTCGCTGTCTCATCTGTATTCAGAACGGTTGCATCAACTAGCTCACCGGCTACTTTAGTTTTCAGCGCGGTAACCGTTGTATGATCGTTAATTGTAATAGCTGCTTTCAGCGTACCATTGCTAACCGTAAGTACAGCTGGATTGTTCAAATATCTTGCCATGCTTGAAGCTTTCTCTTCGGTTAAATGCATGGCTTGATAGTTAATCGTATAAGTACCATCTAATAATGCGATTTCTGTACCAGATGTCGGTGGTTCTGTTGGTTCCGGTTCCGGCTCAGGCTCTGGTTCAGTCGTATTATTCGTGCCAAAAACAAGATCAACATCATGTTCCGCATCATAATCAATTTCTGGCCAATACACTTTGACCCAGCCATTCAGCTTCTTCGTCAGATCAGCTACTTCAAAGCCGACCACTCTCGTATTCGCTTCCGTATCTGTACTTAATACGTCGGTTGCTGTCAGAACGCCATCCGCGTTCTCCACTTTGAAATCTGTAATTTGCTCGCTTTGCTTCAGAGTAAAAGAAACATAATAAGTGCCTTCCGTAACGGTTACATTAGCAGGACCTTCTACATATTGAGCCATATAGGAGTCTGTCTCCGTACCATCTGCCAATACTTTTAAATCTACGGTATACGCCTCAGCCTCTGACTCGCCTCCAGCAGCCTTTACAGCCGGATAGAACTGTACACTTCCTAGCAATACGAACATTAACGTTATCATTGAGACTAGCTTGATCCATTTATTATTCAACTTCAACATTCTCCTTTTTCTTGACTCTCATTGATAGTTATGTGATTATGCCTTGCTTCCACGCTTATTGCGTTTATACCAGAACAAAGCTCCACCTAATAGAACGACTAATACAGCACCGCTTCTAATCCAAATAGAAGAAGAATTCTTCTCGCTTGCACCTGACAAAGGCTCGGCTGCTGTTTCGATAGCGCCTGTACCTGCTTGGAGGACCCCAGCATCTGTTACAGCTTGAACCTCACCAGCTGTTTCATCCTCTGCTTCAGCAGCATCAGCTGTTTGCTGATCAGCAGTTTCTAGCGCAGGTGTCGCTTCTGGTTCAGACTCCGCCTCTGCCTTAGGCTCTACTGTAGCTTCGGGTGCAGTTGTTGCCTCTGGCTTAGCTGTTGCTTCGGCTTCTGGAGATTTGCTGCTTCCACTGCCACCACTAGCTACGGTACCGCTTTCCTTACCCGTGCTAGTGCTGGGAGCAGCTGTTGCCTTGCTAGCATCCTTAGCCCCCTGAGATGAGCCGCTTGTCACTGTACCGGATTGATCGGGAGTGCTGACTGGCTTGCTCTCCTCTTTTTTATCGTCCGTTGTTGTGCCTGCAGCCGTATCTTTACTGTCCGTGCTGCTTTCTTCTACTGCTGGCTCTGCCGCTTTAATCAGCTTGAGAGAGTCCGTATCGAACACCAGACGAATCGTATAATCATGGTCATAATCGATGGATTCTACCGTGACATGAATCTTGGATATGACAGGCTTAGAAGGATCATCAATCTTGAATTGCGTCACTCTCGTATCCGCCTTCTTGTCTGAGCTGATGACCTTGGTATCTACATAGCCGCCGTTTCCTGGAACCTTGAATTGTGTAACCCACTGACTATGATTCAACTTCATCTGCACGGTCGTTTGACCATTCTCCACGATCAGTGTTGCGGGCTTCTCCCAATAATCGTTAGCCATAGAGGCCGAATCATCCTCAGCCTTCAGCACTGTATAAGAAATGGTGTATGTCCCATCAGCCAGATCAGACGCAGCTCTTGCTACTGGAGCAGCGAATAGGAGCATGAAGCACAGGGCTAGCAGCGGTATTGCTTTTGCAGCAATAAACCTACTCATTGCAATCCTCCTTAATTTTGAAAAAAATATGATTTATTTATCTTTTATTATGATTTTTCGATATTAATAAATGGAACTCATTTGAATTGAAACATATAGAAGTGAATGATTATCATTATCAATTTAATCTCAAAAAAAATAATCGTTACTTTTGACTCCCTACATACTACCTCTATAAAACCTTGATATATCAGGCCTTCCACACTTCTTCCCATCGGCTGGCAATCATCTTTACTCTCGTATGTATTTCTTATTTCATCCATTTTCCTCGCTCTCATTCAACTACATGCTCGTGCTTTACTAAACTAGAGAAGATATTAACGTATCCTTTCTGACATTGTCAACACTATTGATTAGAAAAGTTTGGATAAAAATATGTTATTACTTTATGACTAAATATAAAAAAATAAATCAGTCAAACTATAACAATTTCTCTATTGACGTCGATAACAATTATCATTATCATGTATGTAATTGTATTGATATTGATTTTCATTTTCATTACTAATGGAGGACCCTATGAACAAGCTTTTGCCTCTTACGCTAGTCATTGTTATGACTATCCTTACAGGATGCAGTACATCCGCTCAGCAGGCAGCCGACAATGGCATCACTTCGGTGCTTACGATTACTGATTTTGCCGACCGCAAGGTGGCATTCCAGCAAATACCGCACAATATAATAGCCCTAAGCAATGGAGAAACAGATATTATACATGCGCTTGGCGGCAATCTTGTAGGGAAGCCCAACAGTACTGGAGAGGCAGTCTTAGAGGGTACTGAGGATGTTGCCCAGATTGGATCAACGCATGAGGTTGACCTGGAGAGAATAACTTTTCTGAAGCCCGATGTCGTGCTAGGCAATAATCCGATGAATACGAAGGATGTAGCCGCTATCGAGAGTATCGGTGCCAAGATGGTTCTCACAAGCGCCAATTCCGTTGATGAGATTAAACGTCAGATTACATTATTCGGACAATTGCTGCAGCAGGAACAAAAAGCAAGCGAGCTGATTGCTTCAATAGATGAGAAGCTTAGCAGCTATGAAGCAGCCTCATCTACGAATAGCCCTCGTGTTCTTATCGTATACGGTGCTCCCGGAACGTATATGGCTGCGTTGCCCAATTCGTTAAGCGGCAATCTGCTGGAGAAGGCCGGCGGGCATAATATCGCCTCTGATTTCCCAGCTCTCCAGAGCTATCCGCAATATGCACAGATGAACACAGAGAGAATTATTCAATCCAATCCCCAGCTTATTCTCATTATGACGCATGGCAATCCGGAGGAGG
Organism: Paenibacillus xinjiangensis; assembly: GCF_059686975.1. Classification (NCBI taxonomy): domain Bacteria; kingdom Bacillati; phylum Bacillota; class Bacilli; order Caryophanales; family Paenibacillaceae; genus Paenibacillus; species Paenibacillus xinjiangensis. The sequence goes on from NZ_JCAALS010000008.1 coordinate 148,346, forward strand.
TTCGGAAGGGCTTCTTGAAAGAAATGCAATCGAATGCCGCTTGGAGCGGGCTTGATGCTGTCATCAATGATCGGGTAGAAATTCTTCCCTCCACCCTGTTCGGTTCGAATCCAGGAACCAAGGTAATGGATGCTCTTGATTTCCTATATGCTCTTCTGCAGGACGTGAATTAGACCAAGATGAATAAACAAACTCGCACTACACGTAGACAATGGCTGCTCGCCACAGCCCCTATCGCACTTCTGCTTGTCACTTTTTATGGCTTAACCTATGGCTCTGTGAACATATCACTACGGGATATATGGATCGTATTTACAGGCAATGGCGAGTCGGTCAATGAGGCCATTATTATGAATTTGAGATTGCCTCGTGTGCTGATCGGCCTCTTAGTAGGCGCCTGTCTTGCGGCATCAGGAGCTCTCTTACAAGGCATTATGAAGAACCCGCTGGCTGATCCCGGCATCATTGGCGTATCTTCTGGCGGTGGGCTTGCTGCCGTTATAACGATGGTATTACTTCCGCAATACAGCTATCTGCTCCCTGTCTCTGCATTTGGTGGTGCGCTTCTCGCCTCTATCATCATCTATCTGCTGGCTTATGATAAAGGCAGCTCTCCACTCAAAATTGTGCTCGCAGGCGTAGCCATTAACGCTCTGTTAGGTGCCATAATGAACGGTGTAATGGTTGTATTCAGTGACCGTGTGCAAGCTGTCCTGCCCTGGCTGTCAGGTGGACTTAACGGAAGAAGCTGGTACCATCTGTCCTTCATGGCTCCCTATGCCATTGTCGGACTGCTGCTAAGTATATTAGCGATCAAACCAGCCAATATGCTTATGCTCAGCGATGATTCCGCCAAGCTGCTCGGTCAAAGAGTTGAGCTCCAGCGACTGCTCATTATTATTCTTGCCGCACTGCTCGCAGGAACAGCTGTCAGCGTAGCAGGCCTAATCGGCTTCGTAGGCCTAGTAGTCCCTCATGCGATCAGACTTATGATCGGTGAGGATTATCGCTTTCTCTTGCCACTATCCATAGCAGGAGGAGCAGCAATTGTCGTACTGGCAGACACTATTGCAAGATCTTGGTTCGATCCTATAGAGCTTCCTGTTGGTATTTTGTTAGCCTGCTTGGGAGCACCGTTCTTTTTAATTTTATTGAGGAAACGGAGTATCATACGATGAAAGCTATTGAAACGAACGAGCTCAATCTCGAGCGTGGCATGTTCCACTTGCAAGACGTAACAGCCTCCATTCCACAAGGGAAAATAACCGCTATCGTTGGTCCCAACGGCTCTGGCAAATCTACCTTGCTGAAGCTTATGGCCCAACTGCTGAGTGCAGATAGCGGAGAGGTGCTCATTAACGGTAAGCCGGCTAATGCGTTCAAACGATCCGAGTTCGCCAGAACGATCTCCATGCTTCCCCAGTCCAAAGAGAGCATTCCGGATATAACCGTTCGTGAGCTCGTTGCCTTCGGTCGCTCTCCCCATCAGGGAATGCTGCGACAACGATTGACCAAAGAAGATGAAGAGATCATTAATTGGTCACTGAAGATGACCGGCATTCGTCGTCATGAGGATCGTATGTTCCATACGCTATCGGGAGGTGAACAACAAAAAGCGCGAATCGCGATGGCTATTGCACAGAAGACAGATATCATTCTACTTGACGAGCCTACTACATACTTAGATATGTCCCATCAGCTGGATGTTATGGAGATGCTCCGCAAATTGAACAAGCAGCTCAATCTGACTATTGTCATGGTTCTCCATGATCTTCAACAGGCTGCTGCTTATTGTGACTATCTGATTGCTATGGACGGCGGTCAAATCTCTACAGTCGGTAGTCCACAAGCTGTTATTACCCCACGGTTTCTAAGGGACGTCTTCGAGATTGAAGCCAGAGTAAGCTTCGAAGATGATTACCCTATTATTATTCCATTACCACACAAATACGAGGAGGAATCAACGATGGTTATTGTAACGAATGTATCGAAGATCACGAAGGGTGACGGCGACAAGCTGATCGAGCGCTTCAACAAAGTCGGCAAAGTAGAAGGTATGGAAGGGTTCCTCGGTCTAGAAGTTATGCTAACTGAGAATACCAAGGAATATGATGAAGTAACTGTTAGTACGCGCTGGAACTCCAAGGAGGATTTCCAAGCATGGACGCGCAGTGAAGCATTCCGTGAATCCCATTCCCATCGTAAAACACCTGAGTATATTCTAGATAACAAGATTTCCTTCTACGAAGTGAAGATTGTCCGTAATCCTCTTGCTCTAGAAGCTTAAGTTCGCTCTTATCCTTCAATACAAGAATCGGCAGCCAGGCATTAGCCTTGGCTGCCGATTCTTTCTCTATTGCTGCAGCGCATGATCAATTGGGAAGCTGCTCCCTGACCAAGCTCTCCGAGCCGTCCAATCCTGGGGTTCTGCGCTCCAGAATTCATCTGAGGCAGGCAGCCCCAGCGGCAGGAACACCTCCGAGCATAGATACAGACTTCCTGTAGATATGTAGCCTTCGCCTATATCTGGCTGCTTCCCGCAGAAGCCGATGGTCAGCCAGCCATCGTCTGTGAAGGTTCCCGGCATGGACAACGTCCGTCTAATCACTGCCGTTAGAGCAGAACGCACCTGTGCCGGAGCAACCTCCTCTGGCAACTCCCTTCGCAATGCGCTTTGAGCAAGACTCTGAAAGGCTCCGAACCGGTAAGCTAGTGATCGACCAAGTGGAGGATAGGTTCCCTCCGGCGAGATGAGCCTCTCCTGTACCCCCGCGTAACGACGGGCCCGCAGCGCAGCTGTATCCCTCATTTCATTCCAATCCTCATACCGATCGCCTACTGCATCCAGAATATCGATCAGCATGGGCTGAATAACGAAGCTGTTGTAATAATCCCAATGAAAGTTAGGTCCATCACCGTAGGTGCCATCACCGACATACCACTGTTCATGCTGCTTGAGCGCATAATCAATACGCATCGGATCAAAGTCCTCAGCCCCCATCACATATAGCGCAGCCTCAATAATACCTGAGAACAGCAGCCAGTTCATGGCGAATGGCTTCCGCGAACGTGTAAGCCTAAGTGCTTGAATAGTATTCGCCTTCACCTCAGGCTCCAGCTTCTCCCACAGCTCAACTGGTGCGCGCAAGATAGCCTGTGCTAGAAATGCTGTATCCACAATAGGCTGATAGCCTTCCGTGAAATTCATATAATCCGGTGATGCAGGATCAGTCCCTGCCGCAATGGACTCTCTCGCAAGAGTGGAGAATCGCTCTCTTAGAGCCCCTTCTTCTCCATCCCTAGCACCGCTTTCCAGCCAAGGAGCCATTCCAGACAGCAGTCTCCCTAATGCTTCCAGATGTGTAACATCTGAACGATCAGAGCCTTCAACCGCTTCTATCGGCATCGTGAGCTTCAATCGGCGTTCAGCCAACGCTTCCAGCACAGGTCTACTTATAAGACATAGCTGCTCCACCCAATATACTCGATCTACTAATCCTAACTCAGAGACAGCCATCTTAGTTGGCATGCCGCATTCCACCTTCCATCCTATTTTGTTCCTGCTGAATATGATTCTACCAGAAGATGCTCTTATTGCCCTTGAGTCGGGATAAGCCTTCCACGAAGAAATAATCCCCATAGATAAGAGGAACATCGATATTCTTGCGCTCAGGATAGTGGCTCGTTCCATGCAGGACCAAGCCTTCTTCCCCTGCATGATCCCAAGCACCATAATTCTCGTAGAGCGAGCGAAGAATTCGCTCTCCCGCTTCATGATATAAAGACGACTCGACTTCCCCGGCGGCTTCAGCAATTGCAAGCAGACCACAGGCTGCGCATGCTCCAGCAGAGGAATCACGGAATCGCTCGACACCCGCTGGAAGCCGGAAATCCCAGTGCGGCACGTCATCCTCCGGCAGATTAGCCAAGAAGAAATGCGCCGTCTGCTTGGCAGCATCGAGATATCTCTGCTCACCTGTATAGCGGTAGCTCAGAGCCATACCATATATCGCCCATGATGCACCTCGCGACCATGCAGATTCCGCACCAAAGCCCTGTCCGCCATGGACAGCAACCTGCTCTCCGCTCTCAGGGTCGAATTCAACAATATGATTGACGGAGCCATCTTTGCGAATGAAATGCTCAAGCACTGTATCTGCATGCGCCATCGCCAAATGCTTGTAACGAGGGTCCTCCGTTGTCTCACTCGCCCAATAGAGCAGCGGCAGATTCATCATACAATCAATAATGGCCAGACCGTCGTTGCGTTCCCCTTCCCGCCAAGGATTCCACGCCCGAATATAGCGGCCTTTGACATTGAAGCGGCCACATAACAGGTTGGCTGCAAGCAGGCCTCGTCTCCGTGACTGCTCTTCTCCGAGCAGCTTGTAGCGTGCCACACTGGTTAAAGACCACATGAAGCCGATGTCATGATCAAGCCGATCATACCCCATAATGACCGCATCAAGCTGCTGCTCGCATTCCTCTGCTATCGCTCTATATCGTTCATCGCTTGATGTCTCATCGGCATATAGCAGCCATAGAAGCCCAGGCCAGAAGCCCGCTGTCCACCAATGCGCAGCCTCAAGCACGTAGGTCCCTTCAACGCTTGCATGCGGGAATCTCGGTCCGATTCGTTCGCTCGTTCTCGTCACCTTGCCATGAACCTTCTGCCAAGCCTCATCCACCCATTCACGCTTCTCCATCATCTTCCTCCACTCTCCTTCAATACACATGAATATCTATACCATCCATGCTAAGCCTCGAATTGAAATACAAATATCGCCTTGCTGTTCCCTTCTGGTTGAGCCAGCAAATCAAGCGTATACCAATGCCGCTCCTGTCCAAAATGATTCTTATCACTTCGAGCTGTTACGACAGGCTCCCAAACCTCCGCATCATAGGAGATACTGAGCTGCTGCCGCTTGCCTTGCAATACAATTCGGCCTGGCGTGATAAGCTCTGGCCTCAGCAGTGTAATGAAGCGCTCTGTCCACTCGCGGACATCTCCTCCTCCTAATGCTGCCTGATCGAATTCCATGAATTCCTCCAGCACTAAGGAAGGCGAATCGCTTTTATTCCATAAGAAGCTTCGTTCATACCGCAATAAGCCAGCATGCTCCGCATAAGCGGCGCTGATATCCAAGACTAGGCGATCATTCGTAACACCGGTTTCAGCAGTCCTCACTACGGCTTGGGCAGTACGCCCAGACTGTTGATTATTCCCAAGAGCAATCGGAACGGAGTGTCCCTGCGAACCATTGCACCATATCGAATATCGCTCTGAGCTGAAATACCGTGAGGTATACATTCCGCTGCCCAAATCCGCCAAGTAAGTCTCTCCATCAGCATGGATAATGAAATGGCCGATATCGTTATGATTATGCGGTTCATCATTATGTCCGCCCTTCGCAGCGAAGCTGTATGTACTGCCTTTATCCGTGTAATGCCTTGCAATCAGCCATTGGACATCACTCATATAATAGGACTCTGCCGGCCATAGCTGTTCAGACTGCTCCCCGCTAGGCCTCTGTTCATCGCTTCTCCACCAGAGCAATTCACGAATAGCAGGTGCCCATCTCCCACAATGGTCTGCCTTATAGGCAGCGCGGAGTGACGCATCAGGCAGAGCTGCCTCATCGTATTCATCATGGAGACAGCTGCTAAGCCCCATGAATATCCCGCTCTCGGGAAGCGAATCGGAGAAATTCACGACCAAGCCGCCGCTTGTGAAGCATTTCTGCTGGAAGAGAGCAATCGCCTTCACTTTACTCGAGCGGAATAGATCGATTCTACTACTCGTTGCTTCTTGCAGGAGCTTAGCGAAATAGACGTAATAGCCGAATCCATATTGCCAATAGAGATAACCCTCAGCGCAAGCGCCATCATCGCCGAAGCCTGACATGTAACACTCCATTGCTTCCAATACTCGGGCGAGCAGCGCTGATAAACGATCAGAATCGTCCATCAGATAGAGTGCAGCTGCACCTATTGAGCCTGCACATACAGCTGCCCAGTTATTGTCCAGCGCTTCCCAGCCATAGGGGCCATTATGGAGAAATGGAACGAACACACGCTGCTCCACCTCCTCTAGCACTCGCTTCCGGAGAATGGGAGGAAGCTTGTCTTCCATCAGCATTACTATCTCGGATAACGTGAATGCCGTTTCAGCTGCGAATAAATCGATAGGCGGCTGCTCGGATTCGAATGAATAATGGGCTGGCAGACTCCATGTGTATTCACCGCATATGGACCATAGAGAATTGCACATAGCCTCTACATAAACGTCATTATCCCGCTCCAGCAGGGACAGGATAACGAAGGCATTGAGCCGCTTCCGCCGTTCAAAATACACGCGTTCATAGGTCAGCCGATCCCCTGTATCATAATAAACACGAAATAAGGAATACGTAAGCTCAGGATCACCCTCGCCCATCATTCGTTCAGCTTCTTCCTTTATTTCCGCGATTAGCTCCATGTGCCCCTCTGAGGCACGAATGCGATTGAGCTTATCCTCCAAGCTCTCCAATTGGCCGATAAGCAGCGGTAGTCCACGCCTACTGGGCGGCTCTATCCTATCCTTAATCTGTTCCTGCTTCATGCTTATCTGTCGCTCCTATCCTCGTCTGTGCTGTACCCTATATTCCACTGGGGTCACACCGGCATACGATTTGAACAGCTTAATGAAATAGCTTTGGTTGTCATAGCCTAGTGTTTCACATATTTGTCCTACAGAAGCTCCTGTCTGGTCCAGAAGCTCCATCGCACGTGTCATCTTCATTCGTGTCACATATTCAATGAACGTCTCCCCCATCTCCTTCTTGAACAGCCTGCTGAAATAGCTGGCATTCATGAACAATTGGTCCGCCACCTGTTCCAGACTAATTCGCTGATTCAGATGAAGAGATATGTATTGGCAGGCATCCGCCACTTCTCTACGTCTACTAGCCATGCTGGTTGTCTCTGCTGCAGCAATGAGAGACTCTGTGTGATGAATGAACCATTCACTCAGCTCATCTAGACTATCTATGCTAAGAAGCTCATGGTGATAGAGATCCATTGTGTAGGCCGACTGCATCTGTGAGGTATGCTGCATGAGCTGAAGCTTCAGCAGCACATCCAGCAAGAGCTTCAATATCCAATCCTTCACCTGCTCGGGCGGGCACTGCATCATCTCCGCTGCGGCCAGCCACTGCTTGATTTGAGGTCTCAACGATGATTTATCCCGCCCGATCAACAGCTCCCTTAAACGTTCAGACGCTTGCTGGAACCCATCGAACAATGAATGGTATTCTGTATTTCTGATAACAGCCCGTTTAATCAAACCTGGGGACCGATAGAATTGTTCTGCTTCATTCCCGATTAGCCTTGTTAATGATCCCTTCAGCTGTTCCGGCGTACTGCTGCTATCCCCGATTAGAAAGGACATGGACAGCTTCAAGGTCATCCTCAGCTTGTGTTGAATATCACGCATCATCTGCTTCACTTCATCATAGCCGTTTACTTGAAGGCCGGAAGGAAAGACCTGAATAAATACCGATTGACTGACGCTATAGGACAACTGAATAGAGCGCTTCCATTTATTCCTGATGACTTCCTCGACCACATTATCAATAGCGAAACCAAGCATATCATCCGAGTAGTAGCGATGTCTGGCAGAGCGGAGTTCATCGATCATACCCAGTACGGGAATAGCAACCTCGGAAGGCTCGAAGGACAGCCCCAGCGATCGAAGCTCCAACAGCCATTTCTGTGGATCAAGCAGTGGCTGATGAATAGTCGCCCGAATAAATCTTTCCTTCATGAGGGCTTTGCTCCGATCAATCATATGCTCCATCAAGAGCTTCTTATTAGCATTCTGCTTCTGCTCGTTTAGTTCCTCTTTGAATTGATATAATAGTTGATTTAAATCAGCAGGATTTAGAGTATCCTTAAGCAAGTAGTCCTCAACATGCATCTTCAAGGCCTGCTGCGCATATTGAAACTCGCTATGACAGGAGAGAATAGCTGCACGAAGCTCAGGCTTGCGCTCTTTGAGCAGCTTAAGCAGTGTCAGTCCATCCATCTTGGGCATCCCAATATCGGTAATAATAATATCCGGCATGTTCTGGATAGCCGCCTCGTAGGCAGCAGCTCCATTCTCATGCATGCCGATCAGCTCCAGACCATGTCCCTGCCAGTCTATTGCATAAGAAATATACTCAAGCACTGGATAATCATCATCGACAAGCATTACTTTATACATGGGTATCCACCGCCTGTATCGGTATCCATAACGTAATCGCTGTACCCATGGCACCATCACTCAGCACTTCCATCCTGTAGTGCTCGCCATAAGTCATCCTCATCCGCTCATTCACATTCGACAGCCCTATGCTGGAGAACTTGCCCTTCACATCCTGCTCAACAGACCCAGCAGATCCATTCGATGGCACTCCCTGCTGCAACTTCTGCCTAAGTTCTTCGAGTGCCTCCAGCTCCATACCTTGACCATTATCGTGAACGGTAATCATGAAATAATTATCCCTATCACTGGAACGAATCGTTATCACTCCTGCTCTCTGACTCAGTCCATGTATAAGGGCGTTCTCAATGATAGGCTGCAGGAAAAAGCGCGGGACCGGAGCCATTAAGCTGCTGTCAGACAATTCCAGATGTAGCTCTACCTTTTCCTTTTGCCTCAAGTTCATTAGCTTAAAGTAGTCGATAACCATATCTACCTCTTCATGAAGAGCAATCGCAGCCTTTTCTTGGCTGATCGTCATTCTGAGCAGCTTAGACAACGAGCTGATCATCTCCGCACTGTCCAGATCGCCCTTGCGCATCACCTTCATACGTATAGAGTTCAGGACATTGAATAAGAAATGCGGATTGATCTGAGCCTGAAGCATGGCAAGCTCTGCCCTGCGCTTCCGGGTCTGTGTCATCGTCACCTCATTAATCATCGCCTTCACCGTATCGAGCATCATATCCAGCGAATGCCCTAGATGGCCGATTTCGTCATTCCCTCTTATGTTGGAGCGCACCTCCAGATTGCCGCGCTGCACCGTCTCTGCCACTCTTCCGAGTCGGACCAGCGGTCTAGTGAACGTGCCCAGCAAATACACAAGCAGCAGCAAAAAAACGAAGAAGGAAACAATCTGAAAGACAATAACCCGGTTGAAAATCGTATTGAGCTTGTATACCGCATCCTCATAAGACGTTAACGACACCAGCTTCCAGCCCGTCATGGACAGAGTGTGACGTGAAATAATATAATCCTGATGGTTGATTCCGATGATAGAAGCATCAGCTTGTCGTTCTTCTACTTCCCCGTAGGTAACATGATCTCCGATCCGACCGGCATCCGGGTGAGACAAGATATGACCAGAGGCATCCAGCAGCATCGTTTCCTGCTCAACGGCGAGCTTTTTGAATATGCTGTTGACCTGATTCTCCATTATCGTGACAATGACATAACCATAAGGCTGCAGCCCGCCGCCGCGTAGCGTTCTTGCAATGGAGAGCTGATAGGGATTTACGGTTTTCTCACTAAAAAAAACGGTAGGTGCCGTGCCTATCCATAAAGACTGCATGCCTGATAGCTCATTCAACTGACTGAACCAAGGCTCCTCCCGCAGTAAGTCCGGATTGTATTCATCTAGAGCATAGTTGGTGAAAAAGGTGTTGTTTTTCAATAAAACGGTTACATAAACCTTATCCCCAAGTATTCTCATATGATCAAGCTTATTCGTAATTTTGTATCTGTCTGTGTATTGATCATATTCGGCGTTCGGTCCCTCGTAGATTTTACCGGCAGCAATAGCTTTGAGCACAACATTGAGCTCCGTGTCGTTCTGAACATTATTGGCCACGTAGAGCATATATTCGAACAAATTCGTGACGTATCCATCCACCAGCTCCAGTCTCTGATTCGATTGGGAGATCGCTTCTTCTTTGACCGCATCCTTCGTCAGAACACTATACATCGTCAGTGTAATGCATGCAGGGAGAAGAATGCAGACGATTGCGGCAATGATAAGCTTATAGCGAATGGATTGTATGCGAATGATCTGCTTGAAACGTTGCCACATGTACAACTCCCCCGCCTGGATAATGGACAAAAAAAGGAGTGCAGGTTAGAGCTGCACCCCTTGGATTCTATTACATACAATTATAGCTTATTATTGTTTATTCGCATCAATAATTTGCTGTACCCGCTCCTGCAGTGCTGCTATCGTCTTATCAATATCCTGCTGATCGAATATGAGCTTCTCGTATTCTTCATTAATAACCTTATAGATTTCGGACTGATAGGTAACCGGTGGAATGATTTTGGACGACTTGGCTGTCTTGAGAACGGTTAGCAGCGATGCTTTGTCTACCTTCTCAGGATTTTGAGTTGCGCTAAGAATCGTATCAATGATGGATTCCAGCTGCGAATCGTCAACGCCATTCCAGGCAGGTACATTTTTCCCTTGCGCAATTTGTCCTTCCGTCGTATACCAGCGTACAAAGGTATAAGCGGCATCTTTGCTCTTGGAGTTAGCAGCTACAGCTACATAATCCGTCGTCACCATCGTGTATCCGCCTGTATCCTCAGCATTATTCTTCGGAATAGGTGCTACGGCAACCTCGAAATTAAGCGGGAACTGCTCGGTTCCGCCAAGCTCTGTGTTCATCCAGCTTCCAATCATGACCATGCTGACTGCTTGATTGAAGAACTGATTGCGATAGTGCAGCTTCTGGGAGATCATATCGGTGTAAGGGGTAGCGGACTGATCTGTTTTCTCCATTTGTAGCCGCAGCTCCAACGTTTTACGGAACAATGGATGATCAAGGTTCGATGTGCCGTCAGCCTTTAGAAACTCTGTATTATCGAGCTGATTCGCAAGCGCAAGCTTCATGAACTCCATCCATCCGCCATTTTGCGGACCATGGAAGTATGTGCCGTAATGCTTGGAAGCCCCTTCACCAGTCGTTAGAGTCTTGGCATAGGTCATGAACTCATCCCAAGTCCAATCCGTAGGCACTTTCAGTCCAGCTGCATCCAGCTGCGTTTTGTTAAGCAGCACATACCATGGATTGAACTTGCCCGGCAAGGAGTAATATTTGCCGTCCAGCATCGTATCCACCTTGTAATCCTCGCTAACCTTGTAGCCTTCTTTCTCGATGAACTCATCGATTGGAGCGACCATGCCAAGACCTACCCGCTGAGCGTAGCTCGCCGCATCGCTGAACATCAGGACGTCCATCTGTTCACTTGAAGATGCTGCAAGATCAAGCTTCTGCAGCGCTTCCTGGCTATCGCCTTTCTCACTGAGCACGATGACGTCAACCTTGATGTTCGGATATTTATCTTCGAATGCCTTGATCGTAGCTTTCCAATTATAGTTGGCTTCGTTGCCGAACGTGTGCAGCTTGATCGTTACCGGCTTTGCTGCTTCGGCGGTTGGAGCTGGTGAAGCTGTGCTGTCACTGGCTGCGTTGTTTTCTTTGTTCGTTGCGGTATTGCCACTACAGCCAACCAGTACGAGAAGAATCGATAGAACAATAATAGATAGCGTTTTTTTATACATATTACCCCTCCTGACAGTGTATGAACGATAGTCGCATTACGTTGAATGCGCTTTCTTATATTCATTGTAGCAATCGCGATCATGCCATCTATACTGTAAAATTGACTACAATTACCACTATTTTGACTTCCATCTCTCTAACCCTTCACACCACCTAAGGCAATTCCTTCAATGACACTTCTCTGTCCTATTATAAAGATAAGCAGCAGCGGGAGTATAGCAGATACAGCAGCGGCCATAATCAGAGAGTAGAACTCACCATTAATCGTAGTGAATTTCTGCATCGCGAGCTGGATCGTATAGAGCTTGTCAGTCCGCAGGAAGATAAGCGGATTCTGATAGTCATTCCACGTCCATATGAAACGAAGTATCGCATAGGTCGCAACAGCTGGCCGCACTAGAGGGAAAGCAATCCGCCAGAAGATTCGCCAGTGGCCCGCACCATCTATTTGAGCCGATTCGATATACTCGTTATGAATGCCCATGAAAAATTGCCGGAGCATGAACGTACCTAGTACGCTGAAGCTGCTTAATAGGATCAAGCCAATATGGCTGTCGAAGAATCCAATCGAGCGATACAAAATAAACTGCGGCACAAGAATCGCCTGATGAGGGACCATATAAGTAGCAAGTACGATGAGAAATAAGTATTTACTCGCTTTGAACTTGATTTTGGAGAAGCCATACGCAGCGAGTGCTGATATCGCCGCAGACAATAAGGTAGTCAGGACGGTTACTTTTATCGAATTCAAATAATATTTATAGAAAGGGAATCTGCCTACCCACACCTCCTTATAATTCTCGATCATATGCCAGGTAGTCGGTATCCACTTCACAGGATAGGTGAATACATCGGCTTCAATCTTAAACGAGGCTGACAGCATCCAGAAAAAAGGCAGGAGGAATAATAGGCTGAATAGGAGCATGATGACCGTGATGATCCCTTTTCGCCACCTTGTGGCTGTCGTTTCAATCATGAACTAGCACTCCCTTCTCTAGTAATTGACCCATTTTTTTTGTCCAATCCACTGCACCAGTGTAATAAATAGAACACATGCGAACAGCACGACAGCCATCGACGAAGCATAACCTATCTTCAAATTCACGAATGCCGTATCGTACAAATACCATACGATCATACTCGTAGAGGAGATCGGTCCGCCTTTGGTCAATACAGCGATAAGATCAAACACCTTGAATGTAGAGATGATGCCTGTCACGAGTAGAAAGAATGAAGTAGAGGAGAGCTGCGGGAATGTGATGCTCTTGAATTTCACCCAGGCGTTAGCCCCATCCATATCAGCTGCTTCGTATAGATCCTTCGGAATAGACTGCAGCCCCGCAATATATACGATCATGTTGAACCCAATGGATGTCCAGATGGAGATCATCATAAGCGAAGGCAGCGCATACTTCGGATCAGCAATCCACTTCGGCGGATTATCCACTCCTAATGAAATAAGAAGCTGATTCACAGGCCCCGCAGAAGGGTGGAACAGCACCTGCCACACAATAGCGACCGCTACAACACTTGATATATAGGGCATGAAGTATGCTACCTTGAAGTAGCTCTTCATATATACATGCTTATCAATTAGAATGGCGAGCAGCATGGATATGGCCAGATAGATCGGTACGGTCAGCAGAAAATAAGCATTGTTCTTGAGCGATTTAATGAATGTCGAATCAGCGGCCAATCGCTCAAAGTTGTCGGAGCCAACCCACTTCAGCCCTTCCAAGCCAGCAATAAAGTTCCAGTCGGTTAGTGACAGCGCGAAGGTTGCTACAATGGGCAGAAGCGTGAGCACCGTAACCCCCAAGAGCATCGGACTAATGAACAGGAAACCGGCGATGGTCTCTCTTCTCTGCATAGCTCCACCTCTTCGTCTGGAAGCGTCTTGTAACGATTTCATATATTCTTCACCTCGATTAGCTGTTGTATATCGTTATTATAGAAAATAAGCAGCAGGTTTCCTTAACGGTATTTTGATAACCTATATCACTATTTTGACTTTCTCCCCTCCTAGGCATATAACAAAACCGCCATACACTTTGTAAAGTGCATGACGGCTTATTCTTATTGCATATTTGTTGTTGAATTCACGCCAAGGGCTCTCATAATAAAAGCAGTCGTATTCTCGGCAGTCTCTTCATAGCTTGGATTGTTGTTATCCAGCACGACCGACCAATACGAAGAATGACGATCCGCTAACAGCACTCCGATAACTGACATGAAGGTTGAATCCAGCGAATCGAAGGTGAAGCTTCCCTGTGTTCTCCCCTTAACCATCCAGCTTCGCAGCAGACGCCATATCGGCATCACATGCTCCCGTATCTTCTGAATACGCGGCGTATTCATCATAATTTCATTCTGTATAATACGAACAAGCTCCGGGTCTGCATAACGGAAGCGGATGACTTCACCGATAAGAAGTCTAATGCCGGCCACCGGCTCCAGATCAGGATCGATAGAGGCAATGGGCTCATTGGGAAAAAAAGCCTCAAACAAGGCTCCGAACATATTTTCTTTCCCGCCAAAATGATACGATACAAGCGCAACGTTAGCGCCAGCTGCCTCACATATTTGTCTGACGGACGTACCGTCAAACCCCTGCTTAGAGAATAACGATTTGGCAGCCTGCAGAATCCGCGTTTTTATATCCATTTCGGGAATTGTCATCTTATCCCTCCAACTTAGCCTGCTTGCTTAACCATCGCTCCCGTAGGCTGTAACGAGGACTTACGCTTAAGACCAACAGCAATTACACTGACAACTGCAGCGACAACCCAGATTGCCAGAAGCGAGAGTACCTCACTGCCGATACTAGGTCCACCGAACAGCAGATTCATATTCCCTTCCACTGCATAGGTAGCTGGAAGCATATTCCCGAGTCCGACGTAGAAGCTCGAGAGCAGCTCGCGAGGCACGATTGCACCGGATGACACGAGCTGTGCCGATAGAGCAATAATATTGAATAGCATACCTGACATTCCGAACAGGTATAAGAACATTTGTGACACGAACATGAATGTTAATAGGGTAACGAACTGGAATACCCACAATTGCAGGAAGCCTTGCTCCATTTGTCCGCCGAACGACAGCAGAAGTGTTGCGCCAACCAGCGATACGAATATTGCAGCTGCTACGTTAATAATGCTTCTTGCCCCGAATCTTCTCCAGCGCCCCACTTGACCGCGAATCGCTAAGGAGGATTGCTCCATGTTCATCCCCATAATCATGGAACCAACATAAGAAGCTAGCACGAGCATCATCGGCACCATCTGATTATTCATCCCTTGTACGACATTCGTAGAATGAATATCTGTCGTTACGCGCTCAGACAGCCCTTGAGATAACTGAGCGGCTTGATCAGCTGGCATCTGTGCGGCTTGTCCTAATACCGTACTCACACCAGAGGCTACCGCCTGCTGATTCACCTGCGCTGTCACATTAGCCGCCACACTGCTCATAATGCTTTTGATAAGAGCGGGGTTAGACTCATTAATCCAATACTCAATCGGCGCCTTACTATCTGCCATAGTCGCTTTCTGCGTGAAGTCAGCAGGCAAATGAATAATCATCTGGACCTCGCGTTGATCGAGCTGACTCTTCGCTTCCTCCAGACTGCTGAGCTGCTGCATCTCGAAGGGAAGCTCTTTCTCCAGATTGCTCGCTACTTGAATGCCAAGCTGTTGATCCTCATTCACAATTGCAATATGCAGCTGCTCCGTGCGATCAGTGACACCATCATAGCCTGTCATCCAGATCCCTGAGAAGATGACTTGGAACATAAGCGCAGTAATAATACCGACCCATGTCGTTGGACGTTTCATAAAAGCTTGTAGTGCTTGTTTCATCTCTCTACCACTCCTCCAAAATTCAAACGATCGTTTGAAACGATTGTTTAAATTATAGCCGATATGTGGTTTTTTTGTCAATTTACTTTGTCTTCTTCACCTCAATAATACGACTGCATATAACAGCTGCATCCTCTTTATCATGGGTTACTAGAATACCCGTAATACCAGCGGCATACAGCATGTGCTTTAACTCCATCCTAATACTACCCTTCAATTCTGCATCTAGATTGCTGAAGGGTTCATCCATTAGCAGCAGCTCTGGTGCAGGAGCCAATGCCCTGGCGAATGCGACCCGCTGCTGCTGCCCCCCACTTAGCTCATGCGGATACTGCCTCGCGTAATCCTGCAGCTGTACCAATTCCAGCATCTCTTCCAATCGAATAAGCTGATCTTTTCTAGAAAGACGATGCAGACCGAACAATATATTGTTTCTCACTGTCAAATTAGGGAATAGTGCATAATCCTGAAAGACTAATCCGATTCCGCGCCGCTCAGGCTGAACGAATCTCTGCTCATCCACAAGGATCTTATCATTAACACGAATACTCCCTGAGTCAGGAGCTTCTAGCCCGGCAATAATTCGCAGAAGCGTGCTCTTCCCACTTCCACTCTGCCCGAGCACACCGACGATTTCCCCCTTGTCCATTTGCATGGAATAGTTTTCAAGAACAGTCCCTTTATCACCTGCATACCCGAATGAAAGGTTAGATACCTCTAAAAAAGTCATGTGTGCCTCTCCTCTCCCAGCCAATAATAGAAAATGACAGACAGCATCCCTACTGAAATAATGACCAAGGAGGGTATGGAAGCCTGGTGAATCTGTTCATCGCTGGCATATTGATAAGCTTTTGTAGCCAATGTATCGAAATTAAAGGGACGCAGCAGCAAGGTAAGCGGCAGCTCCTTAATCATTTCCATAAAGGTCAATACGAAGCCGGATAGGACTGCCCCTTTTATTAAAGGCAGATCTACCCTAAAGAAAGTTCTGCTCATTCCAAAGCCAAGCATTCTCGAGCTTTCTGAATAGCGGTTGCCTATTTTATCGAAGCCCGCTTCTACAGCATTGAAACCCACTGCTAGAAAACGAATGATATATGCGAAGATCAGCATTGCGATGGACATGCTTAGTATGAGCTTACCTGAGCCCCATCCGAGAGAGACATACAATCCACTGAGATGATGATCAAGGGAGATGAACAAAGCCAATACACCTATTGACAGCACTGCTCCTGGAATGGAATAGCCCATAGCGATAAGCTTCGTTAAGACTAACGTGAATATGGATTGCTTAGACCAGCGGCTCACATTGGCGACAGCAACAGCCAGCAGCATCAGCAGCAGAATCGAGATTATTGCAACAGCTAGAGTATTGCCTATTAAGATTAATAAATGGCCATTCCAAACCTCCCTGTACGTCCACGCTGCCCAGACAATGAGCTGCAGAACTGGAATGGCGAATGATAACGCGAAAATGATCGTACTGAATACGATAAGCAAGGCGGCAGGAAAGTGCTTCAGCTTTCTTCTTTGGAGCGGATTCATTCTGCTAGTGTTCGAATGATACATTCGACGCCTGCGGATCAACCTCTCAATAATAAACAAGCCAATGATAAAGCTCATCAACAGCCCAGCTAATCGAATAGCCGAATCAACATCATACATACCGAACCAGGTTTTGAAAATTGTCGTTGTGAAGGTGGGAATTCCATAATGCTTCGCAACACCGAAGTCATTAATTACCTCAAAGGCAACTAAACTGAAGCCTGCGATAATGGCTCCTTGTGATATAGGAAGAACAATACCAAAAAACACATGAAGGGGACCCTTCCCTAGCAATCTAGCATTTTCGATAAAAGCTGCACTTTGCCTCTCTAAAAACGTTTTGGTAATCAAATATACATATGGAAAAAGGAATAAGGTGAAGATGGCAATGGCGCCCTTCATGGACATAATGTCAAAATAAGCTGGATTAGGTGTGATACCAAGGCTATTGCGCATAAATGCCTGTATGCTGCCCGTATAACTGAGCATGTCTGCATACGTATACGCTGCAATATATGGTGGGATCGCTAGCGGAAGCAGGAACACACAATGGAAGAACCGACGGAGCGGGAATTCATACGCAGCCACAAACCAGGCAAGCGTCACACCAATAATAATGGATAAAGCTCCAGTCCCCAGTACAAGCCATAACGATTGTACAGCGGAATCCAGCAGCATGTAATCTCTAATCTGCTTCCAATTCTCATTTGGTCTACGGAATAAACCAAATAATATATAAAGAGACGGAATAAGGGCCCCGAAGGCCCCTATTACGCTTATTATAATCCAACCATTCAGCTTTCTCTTTAGGTTTCGCAAGGATGCTGAAACATTCATATTTATTTCCAGCCTACCTTGTTTAGAAGCTCAACTGCTTTTTTGTTATGCTCCCCAAGCTTGGAGTAATCAAGCTGCTGCGACTTGAATGCACCCCAGTTATTCAGAAGCTCTGGCTTGTCTGCTGCTTCATTAACCGGGAATTCAAAGCTGCCTTGTGTTAGCAGTGTTTGACCTTCCTTGCCCGTCATGTATTCAATCAGCTTGAGCGCATTGTCTTTATTCTTAGAATGTTTAGTGAGGCCTACTCCACTAATATTCACATGAGCACCAGTCGTATCCTGGTTAGGGAAGAATACACCGATCTGCTGCGCTACCTTCACTTCCTCAGCGTCTTTAGAGTTCAGCATTTGTCCAACATAGTAGGTGTTCATAATAGCAACATCACCGATACCAGCAGCAATGGCTTTCGCTTGGTCACGGTCTCCGCCTTCTGGATCTCGAGCAAAGTTAGAGACAAGCCCCTTCGCCCACTGTTCAGCCTGCTGCTCCCCATTCAGCTCAATGAAGGAAGCAAGCAGGGACTGATTATATAGACTGGAGGAGGAGCGTACAAGAACTTTTCCTTTCCAGCTCTCGTTTGCAAGATCCTCGTAGGTAGACAATTGTTCTGGTGTGACACGATCTTTCGCATAGACAATTACACGGGCACGTGTTGCAATTCCTACCCAATTCTTCTCTGTATCGCGCAGCTGCTCAGGAACATTGCTATCAACAACAGTAGATTCGATCGGCTGCAGCACATCATTCTGCTTCGCATAATTCAATACACCGCCATCTACGGTTATGAAGAGATCCGCTTCAGAGCTAGCACCCTCACGTTTTAACCGTTCCACAAGCTCTTCTGCCGTACCTTTGATCTCATTGACTTTAATACCTGTTGATTTCGTGAATGCATCGAACAATTGAGTGTCCACATCATAGTGTCTCGCCGTATAAACGTTAACGACCTGATCCTTGCTGCTATTCTGAGCTAGCTCTGTGCTGGCTTCTGGAGATGCCTTGCTATTATCCGTATTGTTAGCTCCACAACCAGCTAGTACGAGCACCACCATCATCATAAGTGCAGCGATACCCGATATGTATTTCTTCGTCATCTTCATTCGTACCCCTCATCCTTTATATTCGTGATAATGAATATCATTACCATCGACTCAACAGTACCTATTGTAACGAACCAAAATGAGAAAATGATGTGAAAATAAAAAAAGCCCTGAATTTTTTTCAGAGCGTTCGTTGTAAAAAGACGGATACAGTCGTTCCTACATGCTCCTCGCTCTCAATGAGCAAGTTCCCGTCATAGTTTTCTACTATTCGCTGTGCAATGGCTAAACCTAATCCGTGCCCTCCCTGTTCCCCGTTCCTTGCCTTATCTGCCCGATAGAAACGATTCGTAACAAGTGGCAGGTCCTTCTCAGATATACCTATCCCATAGTCAATGACCTCTATGACTGCCTTATCCTTGCCAAGCAGATAGCCCCTTACTTGAACCGTTTTACGTAAGCCCGAATACTTAACCGCATTATCCAAAAGGATGAGAATGAGCTGCTCTAGATGCTGCTCCATTATATTTAAGGCTGTCTGTGACAATACGTGCAGTTCCACCTCGAAGGAGTAGTCTGGATGGAGAATGGCAGCATTGCTTATTAGCTTTTGTAGCGTTCGCTCAGGATTAGTCGACTTCGCCAACGCATTCATAGCGTCTGCTTCCATTCGTGATAGCGTCAACAGCTCTTGTACCAATCCTTTTAGGCGCTCAAGCTCCTCCCTTGATGCATGCAGAGATTCACCCAGCACTACCGGATCATCCTTCCCCCATCGCTGCAGAAGCGCAAGATGCCCTTCAATAATGGCTACCGGCGTTCTTAATTCATGGGATGCATCTTCAATAAATTGCTTCTGTTGATTGAATGAGCGCTCCAACTGGTCCATCATTTTGTTAAAAAGTTTCATTAACTCCGCAATTTCATCATTTTTATTCTCATTAAGTGGAACCCTCTCTTTAATGCCCTTCCGCTTAATGTTCCTCATCGTTTCATTCATCGATTGAAGTGGCTTGAGCATTTGCCTTGCTAGCAACCCTCCACCGAGCACGCTGATGATAATGGCACCTAGGCAGAATAAGAACATTATACGCAAGAAAGCAGCACTCAGCTGCTCGAACTCTTCTATGTTTTTAACGATTTCTACTCTTCCATTAAAAGAAAAGATCGTCAGCGGACTGCTCAATAGCAGCAGATTCGGCTCTAAAATAATTGCAGCCCCCGAAGCTCGAAGAGAATCCGGATACGCTTGATCCCAATGGGCTGGAATGTCCTCCGATACTACCATGATCGGATTCCCCTCATTATCCAAAATTCGAATTAATTGATTGCTTTCATTTATTTTCTCCAAAAAGCTGCGGATTGCCGCATATTCTGACTCATCGAATGTAAATTCCTTTTCCAGCATATAGTTCAGTATTTCGCTCATATCCTCCTGGGTATTCGACTCCGCCTGCTTGACCATCCACTTTTCCACAAAAATATATTGAACGACATTGTAAGCAGCAAATAACAAAAAGAGCAGCAGTGTAGACCAGATCGTCAGCTTCCACTTAATGGGTATACGAGAGAACATTAACATCAATCTATTCATCTTTTCATCACATATCCAATACCGCGCAGTGTCTGAATATAGCTTGCTTCACCGGGAGTATCAATCTTATTCCGCAAGTATCTAACGTATACATCTACGACGTTCGTCTCAACAGCAGCTTCAAAGCCCCATACTTTATCAAGCAGCGATTCGCGAGTGAGCACTCGATTCGTATTTTCCATAAATGCGATTAGCAGCCCATATTCTCTCTTCGTCAATTCAATGGTCTCCTCGCCTTTACTTACCACTCTTGCATCCAAATCAACGTTCAGCTCATGGAAAATCAGCATCGATTTTTTCTCCTCCATAAGCTTCTCCTGCCGCCTGAATATGACTCGAATACGCGCAAGCAGCTCCTCAATTGCGAATGGCTTGAGCATATAATCATCTGCTCCGCTATCCAGACCCGATACTCGTTCAGTTATACTGTCTCGCGCCGTAAGCATAATGATCGGTGTTCCTTTTACCGTTCGAATACGACGACATACTTCCATCCCATCCATTACAGGCAGCATGAGATCCAACAAAATAACATCCCAATCCTCGCGAACAGCGAGCTCAAGACCACTCTGTCCATCATAAGCGACTGTGATCATGAATGATTCATGCTTTAGCTCCAATTCTATAAACCGTGCTAGATTTCTCTCATCTTCTACGAGTAAAACTCTTTTCATCCATTGTCCCGCCTTTTGTACCGCTTGTCCGATCCTATAATTCATTGTAATTAATAATCCTTCTCAACGTCAATTATTATCAGAATGAGAACAGTAAAAAGACCCATCGGCAAGAGATGAGTCCCTTATTGAACACCTTATGTACTAAGCTTCCACTCCTGCTTCTGCTTCCTCTTCCCACTTCTTATCTGCCGCCAACTGCTTGCGATATACCGTCCCTGACAAAAAGACGCTGATCTCATACAAAATCAGAAGCGGAATGGCTACCAACACATCGGATATGAAATCCGGAGGTGTCACAAGCACAGCGATCAATATCATAAGAAAATACGCAATTCTCCGCATTTTGCGAAGGCGCAAGGGATTAAGCACCCGAATTGCTGTAAGAAACATAATAACGAGCGGGAGCTCGAAGAGTAACGAAATCGGAATAAGAATATTAAACATAAACGCAAAATATTGTGTAATCCCGATTGTTTCTTCTAAGTTAAGATTAGCCGAAACACTTCTTGTGAAATGAAAAGCAAGTGGGAAAACAACGAAATAAGAAAAGGCTAACCCGATCAAAAACATCAGTAGCGCAAACGGAATATATTTAATCGTTGCCCGCTGCTCATTCCTCCTAAGTGCCGGCTTCACGAAAGCCCACAGCTGAAAAGCAGCAAAAGGAATGGCAAGAATAAGCGCGATAACTAGCGAAAACTTCATGTACATGCCGATACCATCCCATAAGGAAAAAGCATGCAGCGACATCTCGTTCGCCGGCTTCTGATTCATAAGGAAATTATAAGCCGGCTCAGCTATAACAAGTCCGATCACCATGCCAAGTACGATGACCACAAGCATATAAATGATACGTTTGCGGAGCTCGCCAAGATGCTCCAGCAGCGGCATAAGCCCTTCTTCTCGAAGCCTTTCTCTGTTGAACTCAGAGGCTTCATTGTGCGACTGCGCCTTGCTCACCTATCATAGCCCCTTTCAACAAAAAAGCGGGAACCGGTTAGTCCGGAAGCCGCTTATTATCCGAATCGGTGTTCGTTTCTGTCCGATTCACTTCAACCCGTTTGCTATTCTTCTGGTCATCATTGTCGTCCATCATATCCTTTGCCCCTGCCTTGAACTCCTTAAGTGTACGCCCAAAAGCACGGCCAAGCTCTGGCAGCTTGTTCGGTCCGAATAGCAATAACGCAACCAGCACCAAAAAGATAATTCCTGTTGTGCCTATACCCGACATCCTTGTTACCTCCCTACCTATATTTGCAATATGAAATTAATATCCGCCTAGCCTAGCCCACCGTAACCCATTGCGACAATATCAGCCTGTACAATGGTTTGTCCGGCTAATACACGAGGCAGCAGTACATCGAATGATGTATACGGATCGTGCATAACACAGCCTGGCAGTCCCATAATCGGCACATCATTCAAATATCCGATGAGCAGCATGGAGCCTGGCAGCATAGGCGTCCCATAGCTTACAATCGCAGCTCCTGCCGCTTTGATAGCTCCTGGGGTACGATCATCGGGATCAACTGACATCCCGCCTGTCACTAGTATCATATCATACCGTTGATTAAGCAAGTAGTTAATTTCCGCTACTATAGCTTCACGATCATCCGGTACGAAGCGATGCTCCGCAATCTCCGAGCCTAATGCCTCGACCTTAGCCCGAACAGCTGGACCGAATTTATCTTGAATTCGGCCTGTGAACACTTCTCCGCCAGTCGTTAGCAATCCGATTCTGAGCTTACGGAATGGTGTCACCTGAAGCGGAGCCTTGCCTTCGTTCTTAATACGGTACTCACTCGCAAGGCGCTCCACTTCTTCAACCTTCGATTTGGATACGTATAAAGGAATGGCGCGTGTAGCCGCAAGCTGCTTCCCTGCCTGAACGACGGTATTCGTCTTAACAGTGGCTAATGCGATTTCACCGAGACTATTAATAGCATGTACAATATCAGCATCTATCTCAGCTAGTCCTAGCCCTTCGGACTTCAAGCTTACCTTGCCTTCATGTGGATCAGAAAGCTTGATACCTTCTCCATATAATGCTTCAGCCATTCGAATAGCGGCATCATCCTCATGCAGCTCATCAGGCCCTAGCTCCATAATATAAATATGCTCTTTGCCAATATCGAGAAGCTTAGGAATATCTGCTTCCTCAATAATATGACCTTTGGTGAAAAGACGGCCTTTGAATTCACCTGGTATAATGCGAGTCAAGTCATGAGCAAGACGCATGCCTACCGCTTCATGCACCGGTACTTCCTTCAGAATCGTTCCGCTAATCGCAGGGGGAACTGCCGCTTCCTGTTGTTGAGTCTCCTTATGGTTCCCATTCACCATCAGCCATGATCTCCATGCCGACCAGAGAGAATCTCCAGTGCGTGAGGCAGCTGATCCATAATCGCCATCAAGCCCTCTTGAACCCCTTTTGGACTTCCGGGCAAATTAATGATTAGCGAGCGTCCTCTTATCCCACATACACCTCTGGACAGCATAGCACGTCTAGTTTTCTGCAGAGCACCTATTCGCATTGCTTCTGCAATCCCAGGGACAACTCTGTCGACAACCTTCAATGTCGCCTCGGGAGTTACATCTCTGAGCGCAAGACCCGTACCGCCAGTGGTCAGAACTAGATCTGCCTGATAATACTCTGTCATCTCTATAATGGCTGCCATAATCTCGTCCTGTTCATCCGGTACGATTCGATAGTCAACGATGACGCCGCCTATTTCCTCTTCTACTAGCTCGCGTATAACCTGCGCACTCGTATCTTCACGTTCCCCGCGTGAACCTTTGTCGCTTGCTGTCAATATGGCTACTTTCCAGTGCATGTACTTTTCCTCCCATCCCTAGTCCGATCATGGGTTTTCTATTTGGTAATCACCGTTTTTGCCGCCTGTCTTCATGACGAGATAGGTAGGTCCAATTACCATGTCCTTCTGCAGCGCTTTACACATGTCGTACACGGTAAGTGCTGCTGCTGACACTGCCGTCAAGGCTTCCATCTCTACACCTGTCTTGCCAGTCGTCTTCACAGTTGCTTCTATATAAAGCTCATTCGTTCCATTGTCATCGAATGCAACATTAATCCCTGTTAATGGAAGCGGATGGCACATTGGTATAAAGTCCGACGTCTTCTTGGCAGCCATGATTGCTGCTACCTGGGATACCGCTAGAACATCACCTTTGCCGATCTTGCCCGCCTTGATTCGAGATAGTGTCTCTGGAGCCATTGTAACTGATGTTCGAGCTGCAGCGGTTCGGGTTGTGACTTCCTTATCGCTTACATCAACCATGTGAGCTCTGCCTTGCTCATTGAAATGCGTGAATTCCATTCTTGTCACTCCACAATCATATTTCCTTACACATATGGACGCCGTTCTCTGTCACAAGACCATCCATTCGTTGATCATGACCTTGCATAGGGACATCATCAACCACTTGAGCTGAGAAGCCCGTTCCGAACCAGATCGTCTTCATTCGTGAGCTGCTCTGCTCCCTGATCTGAGCCTGACGAGCTGCGAACCGGTCATAATAACCGCCACCGTAGCCCAGCCTGCCTCCCAGCCTATCGAATGCAAGACCTGGCGCAATGACAACCTCTGGCATATATGACTCAGGTAGAGCGGGACATTTTATAGGGTCAGGCTCCATGATGCCGTAGGCTCCTGCCATCAGTCCATCCCAGCCTTCCAATCGATGCAGAGTCATCGAACGGTCCGATGGATAACATTTCGGCACAATAGCCTGGGCTCCTGCTTGCCATGCCCATTCCAGCAAAATCTCCGTTTGCAGCTCAGAACGAAATGAAACATAGCTCATCAAGCTAGCAACCTTTTGCTCTTCTAGCCATGCAATCATATGCCTGCACGCGGAGATAGATCGAGCCGTCCTCTCCTGCTCAGGAATACGGTCTCGAAGTGACGTCATCCTGCTGCGAAAGGTGGATTTATCGATCTTGTCAGAGTAATGTTCTTGTCCCATTGTATCGTTCAACGCTGCCTTCCCATCGATTCCTTATCATTATTTGTAGTTTACCATTGTTATGCAACTTTCGCCAATGGCGGCGCAGGTTTGTGGTAATATATAATGAAACGGTAAGCTTCACGCCATTATTGCTGGAGGTATAGTTCATGTTGTTTCAAGTGTCAAATATAAGTAAAAGCTATGGCATTGACGTCATCCTGTCTGATATATCTATGCAAGTATTGGAACGCGAAAGAATCGGACTAGTCGGCGTTAATGGAGCAGGAAAATCCACCCTGCTAAAAATAATCGCAGGAGAGATTTCTTACGACTCCGGCGCTATTCACAAAGCAAAAGAAACAAAAATCGGCTATCTGGCCCAGAATAGCGGACTCCAATCAGATCGAACGATTGATGCTGAGATGCGTGCCGTATTCTCTCATCTCCTTGATGCTGAACAGGAGCTGCGGGAGCTGGAGCAGCAGATTGCCGACCCCGCCCTGCATGATCAACCCAAACGTTACGAAGAAGTGCTTAATCGTTACGCCAGCCGCTCCGATTGGTTCCGTGAGCAAGGCGGATTCGAGATCAACACACGAATCAACAGCGTCCTGCATGGTATGGGCTTCGGCACCTTCCCATTAGATACCCCCATTAATACACTTAGTGGCGGACAAAAAACAAGACTGGCTCTTGCTCGCATCTTGCTTCAATCTCCAGATCTATTGATGCTCGATGAGCCTACCAACTATCTGGATATTCCGACGCTCACCTGGCTAGAGAGCTATTTGCGCGGCTATGCCGGCGCTATTCTAGTCGTCTCTCATGACCGTTATTTTCTTGATGCATTAGCTACTACTATCATCGAGATTGAACGTCATGCTGCCAAGCGCTACACAGGCAATTACAGCCGTTATATGGAGCTTAAGGCTGCCGAGTATGAGATGAATATGAAGCAGTATGAGAAGCAGCAGGATGAAATCTCCAAGATGGAGCAGTTCGTTCAGCGTAATATCGTGCGTGCTTCCACAACCAAACGTGCACAGAGCAGACGCAAAGCTCTAGACAAAATGGATGTGCTCGACAAACCACTCGGTGATTTGAAGAAAGCTCACTTCACCTTCGAGATCGAGCGCCAGACTGGTAAAGACGTTCTTAACGTTGCTGACTTATCGGTTACATTCGCAGAATCGGGCAAAGCATTATTTCATAATGTTAACTTTCAACTTCAGCGCGCTGAGACCGTTGCTCTTATCGGCCCGAACGGGATTGGCAAATCCACCCTGCTCAAGACGCTTGTTGGACAGAGGCAGCCAACGACAGGAACAATACGCTGGGGCTCTAATGTAAAGCTCGGCTATTACGATCAAGAGCATACCGGACTGAATCCCTCCAATACTGTGCTAGAAGAAGTATGGGGAATCTACTCTCATATGGAGGAAGCCCGTATTCGCACTGTACTCGGCAGCTTCCTATTCAGCGGAGAGGACGTATTGAAACGAATCTCAGCATTAAGCGGCGGCGAAAAAGCACGTGTCTCTCTCGCAAAGCTCATGCTCGCTCAAGCGAATGTACTCATCTTGGATGAGCCGACGAATCATCTCGATCTATTCAGTAAAGAAGTGCTTGAAGCTGCCCTGTTAGATTATGAAGGTACACTGCTGTTCATCTCTCATGACCGTTATTTCCTTAATAAGATGGCTGAACGCATTGTCGAACTAACGCCAAGCGGTACGGAACATTTCCTAGGAAATTACGACGATATGATAGAGAAAAAGAATGAGCTCGAAGAAGCTCGACTTGAAGCAGCAGCTAAGCAGTCTGCAGCATCGAATAAATCAGCTCTCGTTACAGATGCACCAACCTCCTATGAATTGGACAAGCAGGCCAAGCGTGAGGAACGCACCCGACTACGTAAGCTGGAACAGCTTGAGCAGACAATCGCAGCACTCGAGCAGCAGATTGCTGAGCTTGAAGAGCAATTGACAGACCCGGCTATATTCAATGATTACCTACGTATTCAAGAGATTCAGACTCAGATTGAAACACATCGCTCCTCCCTTTCCTTATCCTATGAAGAATGGGAGCAATTAAGCGAATAGCTCTATGTCCCAAGAGACCGTCTTGACGTCATGATCGGCTATGACTTCAAGGAACGGTCTCTTTCTCTATAAAAAAGATGCTTACGCTATAGAAGCGTAAGCATTGAGAGGGAAACCAACGTTAGGGTATTACAGTAAAGCTTGAAATTTGGGGGATACGAATTCTACAGCAATCCTGCTGCAGCTATCCCATATTAGAAGATAATAGGTTATCTTATGGATACTCTATCATCGAATAATCAAGGTAAGAATTGCTCAAGTCGGATAAGTCCTAGCCTCTTGGCTTCCACTATCGCTTCAGATCGTGATCGAACGCTCAGTTTCTCGAATATCCGAGTTAAATTATACTCTACCGTACGCTGACTCATATGGAGCTTGGCGGCAATATCCTTATTGCTGTTGCCATTAGCGACTTCCTGGAGAATATCTTGATCCCGTTCATTAATGGAGACCTCTTCGATTGCCTTCTCTGCTCGGGTAATCTTAACTTCATTCCGTCTTAGCTGCTTGAGTAGCGTAATTGGAATGACCGCTTCGCCCCGCATCGCGCAGCGAATCGTGTTATGCAGCTGCTCGCGAGACACGGTCTTCGAGATGAAGCCTGATACTCCACATTCAATTAACAAATTGTAGTGAGTGCTGATCTCATAGCCTGTATAGATAAGCACTCTGCGATCCGGATCTTGTTGAATCAATCGCTTAGCCAGCTCCAAACCGCTAATTCCTGGCATATTCAGATCACACAGGATGATATCAAAGGAATCATTGTTGACCGCATCAAGTGCTTCCATCGCCGATAACACAACCGTTACCTGCATATCAGGATCCTGCTCGATCATCGTCTTGGTTCCTTCTCCAACAGATGGGTGATCGTCAACTAATAAGATACGAATCACGTAATAAGCCCCTTTCCGATCGGCCAGTCGTCATCGTTTCGGGTAAACTTATAACAACCTCAAGACCGCTTCCACGCTTAGATCGGAACGTAATCTCTCCTTCAAGGCTTGCTACTCGCTCCTTAATACCTGATAGTCCCATATGCTCGAATGACGCCTTCATATAATCCACATCCATACCAATTCCGTCATCTTCATAACGGAAATAAATCATTCCTTTGCGCTGCTCCAGCTCTAACGTAACGAGATTCGCTTGTGCGTGCTTAGCTGCATTACGCAGCAGCTCTTGTACAATTCGATAGATGGCTGTTATCTGCTCTTCATTCAATGGTTGAATAAACGGTGTCGGCCGGAAATCCACAGCGAAGTTATCTCTCATCTGTGAATGCTCGACAATAGACTCTACAGCTTCAACAACACCCATTTCTTTAAGCAAAGGCGGTCTTAGCTCATTGCATGTCTCTCTTATTTGATGGATGACATCCAGCAAGCCTTCTTTGATTTCTTCCAATTCATGTTCGATCTTGTCTGACATTGGGTAATCATTCATGATCGCTTCCAGCTTGCGATACCAGATCAATTGATCCTGCAGTGCAGAATCATGGAGATCTGCTGCCAGCTTCCTGCGCTCATTCTCCGACAAGCAGAACAATAGACGAAGAACCCAAGGAGATGTGGACTGTTCCTTACGAACTTCCGATTCCAAATCCTCGATTAATCCTTCAATTAAATACAAATTCTCGAATACGATGCTAGCGTAGTTAGCCATCGTCTTCAGCCAACGAAGCTCATCCGAATTGAAGCGGGTATGATTCGTCTTCGAGCCGATCCATACAACATGGAATTTGGAACGTTGACGTCCAATAACCAATCCTAATCCATGAGGTAGCTCAACCATCTCGCCTACTTGAAGAGAATCCACCACCTGCAGTAAAAACACAGATGTGCTCTGCTCTTCTTCCGTTAATCCGATAGGCTTCACAACAGCTTCAAGATAATCGACTAACAAGAAATCAATTCGATTAACAGGAAGCAGCTCGCTGATTTCTTGCTTCAGCACCATTTCAAGATCACTGCGTTTCATCACCGTAGCGATTTTGCGAGAGAAACGATCAAGACTGTCTTGATAGCTGTACATCGCTTTGAACAGCTTCGGTCTGAATCTATGGTCAATCTGCTCTTTCACATACAAGAATAACGTCATTCCAATGTATGTAGCCAGGAAAATCTGAAAATACCGCAGCCAGGTTTGATCTGTAACGCCTGTCAGTACACCAGCTATACATAGAGTGATAAGAATCGATGGGAACAATGCAAGCAGCGTGTAGTATTTAAATCTGGTTAATATAAAATCAATATCAAACAATTGATTCGAAGTTAACAAGTAAAAATACACGATAGGCAGCACGAAAACAAACAGAGCTGTAAACGCTGCCGGAAGCGCTTGTCCTCCCCCGATAAATAAAGGAAGCAAGTTCAATAAGGTAAACGGTGTGAACGCAACGATATGCGATACGAGCGTAATCTTAAACAGAGAATTGAACTTGGTCTTACGATACTGCAGAAACTTTCTCACCAGCTGGCAGATACAAATGATATTCCCGGATATTAATGTGCCGTAATATAGCATGCGTATGTAATTAAATACTACGAATGGTATGAGATCACTCCACACATAGAGAAGCATCCCAATCTCTACCAGACTAAATGCTATAAATAAGCTAATTAAACCTCGCTTGCTTATGAATATGACATTGTACCGCTTCATGTATTGATTCATAAATTGCAAAAAGATAACAGGCAAAGTCGGCAATACCAAGTAAATGACCGAGAAACCAACCTGATCGTTCCGATAGGAGGCTGCCGATGAGTAATAGCTAAGGCCAATGCATACAAAGAACAGCATGAGCATCAAAGCAGCGCCATCATGCTTTCTTTTTGAATACAAAAACAAAGAAAGGCCAGTAAATATGATTAATGAGATGAGCGGTATGTAGAGTTGAATAAACAATTCCCATGAGGAATGATCGCCATTCCACCCTCTATTGAACGTAATCGTTCTTGCCTCATTATTGCTGTGCATCACATAGACAGAATCCGATTTCTCAATAGAGAAGAACTTTGTCGCATTCTTGTACTCATCTACCGGTGCATTGTTAACCATCAATATTTTATCGCCAACTTGAATGCCTTTACTAACGGCTTGGCCAGCTGGCTCAATTGCTTTTACATAATACTCGCCTTTATGATCTACTTTTAATTCGAGACCAATGAAAGGCTCTCTTATGATGATAAAAGTTAAGTATAGTAACACCGCAGAGAAAGCGATAAGGAAGAGAGGTGCTGTGAATCTTTGTGCTAATCTGTACATATCTGATCTCCTCCTGCGCTACCATGAGGTATTACTTAACTTATTAACCCCAAACTGCTAATGTATAATTGCCTTTTTTGTCGTCTTGTTTGTTCAGTGCATCTTGGAGTGCGTTGTGTTCTGCTGCAGAAACACCAGCTAATTGAAGTTGGCCACCCATAACCATCGACATCTTCTCTGTGTTACCGACTAACGAACGAATAGCATCTTTCAACATAGCAAATTCCTCCTCTGATATAGTAGAATCATTTAATGATTCTACTATATCAGGAAATCAAGTGACAGAAAACGCTAATCTAGTTCGTATTTACCGCAACCCTCATTGCGGTGTTGCGGTACTTGTCTATTAATTAGAAAATATTAGAAGAATATCCTCTTTATAATTAGAAGCTTCCGGAAGCTCGTCGAGCAGCTCCGTGAATCGATTATAATGCATCCTCATTCTCACAGAGCCATATAGTCCCGCGCCTGTTCGCTCACATGCTTGCTCCAGCATTTCCCTTTTGTCTGCAACCTCTGCGGCAGTCAGACGTCCTTCAAAATAATCGGCTATCCACCGATCGCAATCCGCTAGCTCTTCCAACAAAAACAGCGTCAGAATTGTTTTTTTGCGTTGAAGAAAATCGTTTTTCTCATCCCATCGGAATAGGTCTTTAATATCATTTTTAATTTGTGCCGCCATACCTACTTCAAGAGCGTATTCTGCTACAACTGGATGCCAATCCCGGCCAGTCAGCATGACTCCAGTCATGCAAGCATATACGAGAAGTGCGGCTGACTTCTGCTCCACCATCTCCATATAAGACTGCTCATCATGAATGTCATGGTTCAAATCCAGCATTTGACCGTTAGCCGCTCTGAGCAGCTGCTTATTCATCATATCTATCGTTCGCAGCAGCACCTCACGATCAAGCTCGCCTTCCAGCATCGCTTGCTGAGAGAGTGTCATAAGCGCTGTAGCGATATGTAGGGCAATGGGCATAGGCGCCTTAGACCAGGCTTGGTGAGGAGCATCTCCGTCCTGCAAGTCATCGAGTATATCTGAAGCTAGAATGAATAGCTCAACAGCTGCTGCTGCACGATAAATAAATGCACTGGTCCCTCCGAACATTCGGTAATGCACAACGGTAAGCAGACCGAAGCGTATAGGCTCGGTCTGCTTGTCCTCCATGAATAATAACGCATATTGTTGAAGAGACTGCGAAGTAAAATGACGCTCTATTAGTTCGCGCATTTCTTGTATAATCATTGGCTTGCAATCTTCCACCATGTGACCTCCATCGACTCATATCCTAACTATTTTACACGATGGAAGAAAATGCCGGCAACCACTTTCATAAGCTTTCCCTTATTCCCCCCCTTTTTCTCTTGAATTGTTGTCTGATGACTCGATTGGGACATCCCCTCCTCATTTATTCTATCCAATAGAGCAGCAAGCATCTCCATTCGTTTCTCCATTACATCACTGCGGTGCGGACTTTTGATGTCATTTCCCTGATCCATATACAGAAGCCCTCCTCAGGTTAGGCCGCCGGTTAAACCTCTGCGTAAGCGAAATGCACATATACAGCTTCCATCGTCAATCCACCGACTGGAATTTGGGAGATTAGCCTGTTCGGAGTATCACACTTCACGATACCTCCCTTGCGTAACACAGCTATTCTATCGCAATTCCTCTGGAACTCTCCCATATCATGAGAAGACATGACAATCGTTTTTCCTTGCCGCTTCAAGTCCAATAGAATCGACCAGTATTCTGCTCTCGCTTGTTGGTCTAAGCCGGTCGTTGGTTCATCTAGAAAAATGATGCTTGGATCATTCACAAGTGCAATTGCAAGCGCCGTGCGCTGCTGCCAGCCACCAGATAATCGCTTGACCGTCTTATTCATATAAGGTTCTAACCCTAGCTCAACTACCAATTTATCTAAATTATATTTACGGGTATAAAAGGATTGGAACATCTCAAGGGCTTCTTTCACTGTTAACTTATCAATCAGAGAAGTGCTATGAAGATGAATTCCAATATGTTCCTTTAACCTCTCCGCTTCCATTATCGCATCAATCCCCAGCACTTCAATCCGTCCATTGTCCGACTTTCTGAGGCCCATCAACATTTCGAGCAACGTCGTTTTACCTGCCCCGTTAGTCCCAATAATTCCGAACAGCTCTCCTTCTCTTACATGAAAGGAAACTTCTTCGATCGCTTGGTAGGAACCATATGATTTGCATATCGAGCTTACTTGAATGACTGTTTGCTTTTTCACCAGTAGTTATCCTCCATCCACGCTGGACTGCACGCTGAGCAAGCCTTTCTGTTCTGGTTGATCCTTGTAACTCTACCTTACCCTATCATGCTAGTGAATTCACCGAAAACCATCCTGCGGTTTCACACAAATATATTGCGGTACCGCAATCGGCATGTGAGGTTTGCATTGCGGGCAAGTCATATCATACAAAAAACGCCCCGGTACAACTGCACCGAGACGCTTCATTATTTATCCATGATATCCACAGCCTTATCCACATAACTAAATGAATTGTTAGTTAATTCTGTCGATAATCCGTGGTTTAAATCAACGATTTGTAAAGGTTAATGCCACTAACTAAGTCTTTCCTACTATTCCCACCTACTGTTATCCACATTATCCACAGGTTTTGCACAGGTTTAGTGAAAAAACTATCCACTTTCCACTCACATTGTTATGCACAGCATAAGGGTTGATTTTATTGCGTTTTTCACCCTTACTCACACCCCACTCAGAACTGTGGATAGACCATAGACCGACGATTTAGACAGCATTCTCTTGCTTAAGACGTGATGCTGAAGTCATGACAGCCTGATTGCACGCGCCGACGTATGCCTGAGCAGCCGCAAAAATAATGTCCTTGTGAATGGATGTCCCGCGGAACCGCTCACCATTCGTGACGATGGACACGACTGCCTCGCCATAAGCATCCTCGCCAGTCGATAAGGAATGCAGCTCCAGGTCTTCGAACTCTGCCGCGACCGGTATTGCTTGTTGAATACAATTGATAACGGCCTCTAGAGGACCAGCGCCCATCCCAGAATAGGAATGCTCCTCGCCATCCTCATTCTCACGAATCGTTATGGAGGCGACTCGTGACTTATTGCTGCCCGCCAATACCTGCAGATCAATCAGCTTGTATGGATCAGGCTGCGTTGCTGTCATTTCACCAGCAATGCGGATCAGCTCGTCGTCCGTTACGATTTTTTTCTCATCAGCTACTTCCTTGAAGCGATTGTATACATCTACCAGATGGTTGTCTGCAACCTCGACGCCGTATTCTGACAGACGGTGCTTGATCGCTGCACGTCCGGAATGGCGGCCCAATATAATCATGCTGCGTGAAATGCCCATCGCCTCAGGGTCCATAATTTCATAAGTATTGCGATTCTTCAGCAAGCCATCTTGATGAATGCCAGATTCATGCTGGAATGCATTACGACCGACAATCGGCTTATTATAGGCAATCGGATAATGCATCGCACGGCTGACCATACGCGAGGTCTCATAAATTTCACGCGGCTGAATGTTGGTCGCTACCTGCAGGACGGATTTGCGCGTATCGATAATCATTGCCAGCTCCTCTAATGAGCAGTTGCCTGCACGTTCACCTACGCCGTTAACAGTTACCTCAATCTGCGATGCGCCTGCTCGAATTGCCGCTATGCTGTTCGCTGTCGCCATACCCAGATCATTATGATTATGGGCGCTGTAGCGTACAGTCTCACCACCACGAGCTTGCTGACGCACGGATCGGAACAGCTCTTCAATCTCATCTGGCATTGCATATCCCAGCGTATCCGGCAGGTTAATAATCGTAGCACCTGAAGCAATTGCAGCTTCAACCAGCTCAATGACGAAGCTGCGATCTGAGCGTGTAGAGTCCATCGCGGAGAATTCAATCTCATCCACGAATTGCTTGCCGTAGCTGATCATATCGCGAGCAATCTGCACGACCTCTGCACGAGACTTGCGCAGCTGGTGGTTCAAGTGAATATCTGAGGAGGAGATGAACAAATGAAGCCGTCTTTTGGCCGCATCCTGTGTTGCTCTTACCGCGGCGTCAATATCAACCTTCATTGCTCGAGCAAAGCCGGCGATCTCTACATTCTGAAGCTCACGCGAAATTTGCTGTACGGCTGCGAATTCGCCAGGGCTTGATACGGGGAAGCCCGGCTCAATCACATCGACACCCAGTTTAGCTAACTGCCTAGCGATAATAATCTTGCGCTCAGGCTCAATGGACGCTCCAGGAGATTGTTCCCCATCACGCAGGGTTGTATCAAAAATCTGGATTTTTCTCATTTCGTTATTCGTGGCGTTTGCTGTATTCATAGGTCATTACCTCCGATTATGGTTTTAGTATGATTGACACAAGCTTCTATCTGAACGAAAAAAAGCCTGCCATCTCCTTGGAAGAGACGACAGGCTTGTTAGCCACCGTGGTACCACTCTAATTGGCCGGACCTTATGTGCGGAAGCTGTAGACAATCCATGATCTGAATGGTCATCTGCTTCGGCGGGTCCGAACCCGCTTAATGCCCGATTACGGAGGCGTACCGTAACGATATACACGTCGCGCTCTGCTGATTATACTCAGACCACGATTTCTATCATTCCGCTCCCAGGCGAGTTCGAACTTCAGCTTCGACTGCGTCGCACCGACCCGCAGCTCTCTGCAGCAGCACATCCAAGGGAAGCCCCTCCATGATGCGCTTGCTGTGTACCAGCATCTTCGTTCTACTACTCCTGTTCCCAGCGTTTGGGTTATGGATTGTTCGTAAAGAACCGAACATATTGAATGTTCATAACAACTTCAACCTGCTTGGATACTTCTGTAAACAACAAGAAAAGCCTGTCGTCTCTATAAATCAAGAGACGACAGGCTGTGAAAGACCTGCGCGGTACCACCCTTGTTGACATCATCCTCAAAGCTATAAATCAGCCTGGATCCAATGCCCACCTTAGGCACATCATCAACTCCGGATGTTGATGGATGCGCACCCGATTACGGGGGTTAACCGTAACAACGTACGTGCGGCAAGCTGTCCATGGCCAGCTTATGCTTCCGTTGTCCCGCTCCCAGGCGAGGTTCAGGTATCCTTCGACTGCGTTGCACCAACCCGCAGCTCTCTAATCCCAGATAGACCTTACTATTCCTGTTCATTGCGTTTGCATAATATCCAATTTGAAGTATTGTTGCTTATTATATTCTCCAACAAATAATCTGTCAATTCTATTTTAATCATTTTTTTAATTAATATTTCCTGTAGACCAGCCTTCTAGCGAGAAGTTCGGCTCCGCCTTCATATCAAGCGATGTGAATTCTCCCTGCTGCCACTTCAGATGAGCTGCTGCGCCAATCATCGCCGCATTGTCCGTGCACAGCTGATGTGGAGGAACCAACAGCGGCAGGCCTTCCCGCTCACAGCGAGCCGAGAGCGCTGCGCGCAAGCCTCGGTTAGCAGCTACACCGCCGCATAATAGCAGCTGCTTCGCCCCTTCAGCACGAACCGCACGGATCGCTTTTTCGACGAGAACTTCAATGACGGACTCCTGAAAGCCCCTAGCCAGAGCCGGTACGTTCAGCGTCTCGCCTTTCATATTCGTCTGGTTAATGACAGCGAGAACTGCGGACTTCAAACCGCTGAAGCTGAAATCATAAGAGTCTGGTTCAAGCCAAGCGCGAGGAAGCTGAATAGACTCTTCGGCTTCTACCGCAAGACGATCAATGTGAGGTCCTCCAGGATAAGGGAATTTGAGTGCGCGAGCTACCTTATCGTAGGCCTCCCCGACAGCATCATCACGTGTTCGGCCAATCATTCGGAAGGAGCCTTCATTCTCCAATAGCACAAGCTCCGTATGCCCGCCGGACACGACCAGCGCCATACAAGGATATTCCAGCTCATGCACCAGTTGATTCGCATAGATATGTCCTGCAATATGATGAGTACCGATGAAAGGCACATCCAGTGCCATCGCTAGGCTCTTGGCAGCAACGATTCCGACAAGCAGCGCCCCCACGAGGCCAGGCCCTTGCGTAACGGCAACGGCTGATAAGTCTTGCAGCGTTATACCAGATTCTTCAACTGCTTGCTCAATCATGAGCGTTATTACTTCCACATGCTTGCGTGATGCGATTTCGGGCACGACTCCGCCGAATCGCCGGTGTACCTCAATCTGACTGGAGATAACATTGGATAGGATGTGCTTACCTCCGCGAATGACAGCAACTGAAGTCTCATCACAGCTCGTCTCGATCGCAAGAATAATACTGTCTTGCTGGTTCATTGAATTAGCTTGTTTATTATTCACATTCCCTGCTCCTCTTCACTGGACGATCCCTCAATCTTCAATTCCGCCCACATAATCAGAGCGTCTTCCAGATTATCCGAATAATAGGCTGGCCTAATGCCAGAAGGCTCGAAGCCGAGCTTACGATAGAGCCCTTGCGCGATTTCATTCGAGACCCGCACCTCCAGCGTCATTTTGCCTGCTCCAAAAAACACGGCGGTACGCTGCAGCTGCACCAGCAGCTGCTCACCAAGGCCACGTCCTCGCCAGTCTGCTCTCACGGCAATATTCGTAACGTGAGCCTCATCAATGATGACCCACATGCCACCGTATCCGATAATATCGCCCTCATACTCCATAACCATATATCGTGCGAACATATTGTTCGTCAGCTCATTCGTGAAAGCTTCTTCCGTCCAAGGCGTTGTAAATGCTTCTTGCTCAATAGTCACTATAGCCGCAATATCATTCAAGGTCATCGATCGGAATACTAGATTATCCTCGCTGAGTATGCTCATAACGATTGTTCCTCAGCTTCCTTCGCGGCAAGCTTCACTTCAGCCTCCGTCAGCTGGGTATAATTCGGAGTAAACGTATGCGTATCATCTACGCTTCCTTCCCGAAGCCGCTCACGCCCTAAGTGGGCGACCCATCGTCCCTCAAGCTCATAGGGCAGTAATCGCACTTCAACATTCGAAGCTGCACATAGCTGCTCAAGCCGCAGCGCTTCCTCCTCATGCTTCGACAAGTCGCCTGCCACCCATATCCGATTCAGCTCATCCGCATGCCTTGCTGCAAGCTCCGCAATTTGCGTAACCCAATCCTGCATGAGCCTTACGCCATCTTCAGCGAACCTGCTCCATTCCCGCTTATGGTTCATAGCGAAGCCCCCCGTATAAACCTGGCCCCTTCTTGCATCCATAATGGGCAGGACCCAATCTGTACGATTGTTATCGGAGGAAGCTTGTTCAACAGTGGAAGCTCCATGATGCCAAGCGCCATATCCAAGTGCCTCAAGACTTGAGATGCCAATGAGCGGCTTATTCCATACCCAAGCCAAGGTCTTAGCTGCTGATACCGCAATTCTCATTCCCGTATACGAGCCCGGACCGCTGCCTACTGCGATAGCAGCCAGCTCGTCCCCCTTCACACCGCAATCCTGCATCAGCTGCTTCAGATGCGTCACTATATAAACCGAATGGTTGCGTTCGGCGAAGGATTGAATTTCTCCAAGCACAGTCTGCCCGTCACTGATCGCAGCAGACATTGCCGCCGTAGATGTGTCGAACGCTAATATAGGCTGTTCATTATAATGTGTCATCGTTTGTCCCTGCTCCTATCTCACTTAGAGCCCTACACCAAGCGGCGTACGGTTCCCCAATGCCTGTAATCCGTATCCGTCGCTCCCCGCTGCCGTCATGCTCAATGTACATCTCCAGCCTTTCAGGCGGCAGAAGCTCCTCAATCAGACTTGCCCATTCTACAATCGTAACACCATTCCCGTAAAAATAATCATCAAGCCCCAGCTCATCCGCTTCTTCCAAGGAGAGCCGATATACGTCCATATGATAAAAAGGCAGCTCTGTGCCTTCATATTCCTTAATAATGGTAAAGGTTGGACTATTCACAATCCCCTTTACGCCTATCGACTTCGCAAAAAACTGCGAGAACGTCGTTTTGCCTGCACCCAAGTCACCATCTAGAGCGAGCACGGTACCTGACTTCGCCCACTCAGCAAGCTGCTGGGCAAGCTCGGCCGTATCCTGCTCACTCCGTACGAATCGTATAGCCTCTGCTCTTATATTGCTCATACTCATTCACCTGCTCATCATTTGAAATGATTGTATCCCCGCTTCGGCAGCGCTACCCTGCGCAGCCCTGCACCCGCTCCCCTATCGGCTGCCTGTATGAGCTCAACCCCGGGGACACCAGCTTCCGTCATGCCGATAATATAAAAAGGCAGCCCTTCTGCATGAAAAGCTGCTTGCGCACTTACCGCATCGGCCGAATCCATCGTACCTAGCAGTACGTAATCTTCACCACCATAGAGCATCCAATCCAGCGCATCTGTGCCAATTCGATTGGCGTATGCCGTCATACTGCCGCTGCGAGGAAGCGATTGCTCCTGCAAGGTAATAACAAGTCCGGATGACTCGGCTAACTCCCATGCTTCACTAGCCAGCCCATCGCTCACATCATTGAGCGAATGGCAGGTGCCTCGCGCAAGCAGCAGCCTACCCGCCCGAACGGATGGCGCCGGCCTGCGATGCGCCTGCACAAGCGCCGCGCTCTGCGACGCGCTTGCCAGATCAAGGGCGCTCTCGCCGCGTTCCTGCTTCGCGGCGAGCAGCAAGTGCAGACCGGCCGCGGACATGCCGACGGGGCCGGTCAACACCACTGCGTCCCCGGGCCTTGCGCCCGAACGACGCAGTGCCTTACCCGCTTCGACGGTACCTGTCACCGTCACAGCGATAACCAAGTGCAGCGGCGACGAAGTCGTATCGCCGCCAACAACCGCTACGCCATAGCGCTGCGCACAGGCGTATAACCCATCATAGAGCCGGCGCATACGCTCCGGCCCGAAGGACTTCGGCACGCTCACTGACACGAGCGCGTGCAGCGGAATCCCTCCCATGGCGGCAATATCGCTTATGTTCGCAGCAAGCGCCTTATAGCCGATGTCTTCATCGGTCATCGTCATTGCATTGAAGTGAACCGTCTCGACCATCGTATCCATGGCGATCAGCAGCTCACGAGGACCGTCCACTTCTTCGAGTGGAACAGCCCAATCGAGCACCGCTGCATCATCCCCGATTCCGAGTACAACTCCGAGCTTCTGCTGAAAGCGTGCGCTCTCCCGCTCAGAGGTCCAATTGCGGATGCTTGCAAATTCGTCCACTCTCGTAATCTCCTCCGGCCTTTAGTGAATGTCCCGCTTCTTGAAGCGGCCGCCCTTCACATCGTGAATGTTGCCCACAGCAAGGAAAGCGATCGGATCAAGCTCATGTACGATCGACTTCATCTTGGCCTCCTCCAGACGAGTAATCACGCAGAAAATAACCCGTTTCTGGCCGCCTGTGAAGCCGCCTTCGCCATGAAGATAAGTAACGCCGCGACCGAGCCGGCTCATAATAGCAGAGCCAATCTCCTGCGCTTCCTCGCTAATGATCCATACCGACTTTGACTCCTCGAAGCCCTCGATTGTAATATCAATCATACGGTATGCGATATAATACGCGAATAAGGAATACATCGCCCGATCCCAGCCGAACACGAATCCTGCGCTGCATAAAATAAATAAATTAAAGAACATAACAATTTCGCCAACAGAGAAGGGAAGTCTTTTGTTCAATAGGATAGCAATAATCTCTGTACCATCAAGCGATCCACCGAAGCGGATGACGATACCAACGCCTATCCCTAGTATCACTCCGCCGAATATCGATGCAAGGAAATACTCCTCAGTCAATGGAGCAACTGGATGGAGCAGGAACGTCCCAATAGACATCACGCTAACGCCATACAGCGTAGACATCGCGAATGTCTTGCCAATCTGCTTGTAACCGAGAACCAGAAAAGGAAGGTTTAGCAGGAATAAAAAAAGGCCAAGTGGCAGATCAGTCAAATGCGCCGCTATAATGGAGATGCCGACGATCCCTCCATCAATAATGTTATTCGGAACGAGAAAAATCTCCAGTGCTACCGCTACAAGCGATGCTCCAAGCGTGATGAACAGCACTCTCCGAAAAATTTCGAGCCTCGGCAATTTTAGATGCTGATGTTGACCTTCCATATGTAAGCTTGTTCCTCCCCCGAACAACCCGTTTATTACTATTTTACCTTATGAAGGCCGATATTCAAAGAAAAACAAGCGTAGTTGGTTACAACCTCCACCTGCCCTTCTCTCCCTATACGTACAAAATCCTCTTAACCGGCCGCCTTGCAACGGACAGAGAAGAGGATCTCGTAACTAGCCTATTACCGCGAACGTCTCAACCTCTGATCGGATTGTCCTCGTACGGTATAATACTCCATCCACACGATAAATTCTAAGCGTGAATTCGGCGTTCGTTAAGGTCGTAATATTATCAAACCGCACAACACCGTAGTTATCGAATGAAGCAGTTGAGACGACGGTATTACCTCTGAACAGACGGGCAAAAAACACAGCCGTACTAAATGGGATACCGTTATTATCTACCCAAACAACTGTAAGTCTACTAAATATAGGGCCGGCTTGCAGTTTCGTTCTTTTGGGAACTGTACCTATTATCTTTGCTTTACCCTTCGTATTCGTGCCATAGAAGGGCGGCTTCACTCTAGCTGCCATATGATGATCTCTCCTTTAATCGCATACTTCTATCCTATGCGTCAGGAGTGGCTATGCTTGGTCTAGCACCCATCTACGAGCAGCCTATTGCTAAAGCTCTTTGATAATAGTCAGATGCAGCTCATTCTTCAGCTCCAAATCATAAGGCGAGCTTGGTTCTCTGCCGTCTGCCTCACGTATAATGCGCACACGAGGACGGTGAAGAGCGAGCTCATTGTTGACAGAGACAACTCCGACCTGCCCGGAGCTAAGCAGCAATGTCGTAGACACAGGGTAAATACATATATGGCGACAGAAGATTTTGATAAGCTCAAAATCGAAATAAGTGTTGCCTGCGGCGAACAGAAATTCAATCGCTTCCGAAGAGGTGTATCTTTTACGATAAGGCCTTGGTGAAGTGAGCGCATCATACACATCGGCCAAACCTACGATTTGTCCATACATATGAATGTCCTCTTTCTTCAGCCCGCGCGGATAGCCAGATCCATCATAACGCTCTTGATGCTGCAGCGCGCAATGCGCCGATACAACAGAGATGTCATGATACTTGCGTAATATGTCAAACCCATCCTTGGCATGATTCTGCATGATGACTCGTTCTTCCGCCGAGAGGGGACCGTTCTTGCTAAGAATTTGCTGCGGCACCTTAGTCATGCCTATGTCGAACATGAGTGCGCCAATACCCAGTTCTTCAAGCTGAATACGATTGTAGCCTTTGGCAATTCCCATAATACCCGCCAATACAGCAACGTTAACCGAATGCTGGAACATATAGGCATCGGTAACATGTATATTCGTTAAGTTGACTAGAACATTAGGCCTTGTGGCCAGATCTTGCATAATTTGACCGAACACGGACCGGAACGTTCTCCCCATATCTGGAGCGATCGCCCTTCCTTTTGTAACAATCGACTGATCCCTGAATGAATTCATCGTTTTATAAACTGCATCTACTGCTTGCTTGCGAGTCTCATCGCGAATCGTTTCCTCTGGAATAAGATCCTCTGTCTTCCCATCCTCAATGAACAAAAAATCGATTCCTAACATCTCCAGCCGGTTTATAAAACGCTCACTTAGCTCGACACCCTCACCAAGAAGAACGTTGCCGTTATCTTGATAGACAGGCTTGGCGAGCTTTTCACCAGGAGTGACCGATCCAATTTGTACTTTTCTCATTAGACAGTTCCCGCTTTCGATCATTAATAGCCATGTAACGTAATGTAACCTTATATAACCGGATAACTCTATATTATCAGATATATGTGAGGCTGACTAGAAAGCGGTACACAATTGCAAAAAGACTTGTAGCTGCCCGAGAAGAGCAGTCCAAGTCTATTAAGCCAGTTTTCTTTTTACAATGCGGTTGCGCCCGCTATATTTGGCCTCGTACAGGGCCGCATCAGCTTGTGCGAGAAGCTCCCGCAGGAATCCCTTCGGATCAGCAAGCTCACAGGGTGTGAACTGCTCAACAGAGACAACGCCCATACTAATCGTTACCGATACAGATTGATTGCCCAAGCCGGTTTGCACCTGATTATGCTCGACAGCTTCCTTCACGGCATCCGCAATAATATAAGTATGCTCCCGATTCGTATTCGGCAAATACACAGTAAATTCCTCGCCACCATAGCGAGCAAGCACATCGGTTTCACGCAAGGTATATTTGACCGCATCGACCGTCCCACAGAGAACTTCGTCCCCTATTAGATGACCGTATTTATCGTTGATCGATTTGAAGAAGTCGATATCGAACAAAAAGATAGAGAAGGGAATGCCTTGACGCATATTAGCGGCTACCTCATGCTCCAG
This sequence comes from Paenibacillus xinjiangensis, assembly GCF_059686975.1. NCBI lineage: Bacteria > Bacillati > Bacillota > Bacilli > Caryophanales > Paenibacillaceae > Paenibacillus > Paenibacillus xinjiangensis. The sequence goes on from NZ_JCAALS010000008.1 coordinate 191,255, forward strand.
CTGCTGGAGCAAATATCGTCTATTGAAACAGCCTGTTAAGCTATCGGTAATCGCCATTTGCTCAAGCTTCTGATTCGCTTGGTAGAGCTCATCCTGCATGATCAGCAGCTCTTGATTACGCTCTTGAAGCAGCTCATTCTGCACATTGGTCTCTTCAACAAGCATGCGCAGCTCTGTCACATCATGGAAGGTAATTAATTTGCCAATAAGATGTGTCTTCTTCTGATTCATAATCGGTGCGGCTTGTACGACAACATGACGGTATTTGCCGTAGTCCAATGAAATCTCAATATCGTGCCGTTCCATAGGCTGTCTCTGCTGCTGCTCGAAGAAGGCTTCGAACTCCATCGCTACGTTCCTGCGGAATGACGACGACACCGCAGCGGGGATAAACTTGTCACCGATTCTCAGTTTCAATATCGGCTTAATATTCTTGTTCACTTCAATAATAATATCATTCTCATCGAGAACAACGATACCGGTTGACATTGAATTCATAACATCTCGTTGAACAATCTGAATAATATCAAATACTCGGTGCCTTGTAATGGCATGCACCAAATAGATTGCAGACAACGTCATGCCTACAGAGATCAGCGGGATATAGGTGGGAAACTTTTCAATAAAAATAACGTTAACGAACAGATCTGCTATTCCCAGCAAGAGAAGCATGATCATGCCATTCATCGCTGTCTTAACCAAGGTCCGGTGACGAGCGGATACGTTCTTCCGCAGTGTATAGAACAAAATATAGGACGACACCATCAGGTAAAGGAACAATTGAGTGATCATGATCCAATATAACGGGCCGTCTTGAAGCTGCTTAGCTGGTTCAAGCTCATTAGAGAAGGAGAGGAACATTTGGTTCGGATTCGTAATGACGACTGCAACCGAAATCACTGCCGGCAATGACAATAATAGAATCCTCTTCATTCGAATCACTTGTACTTGACCGGTTAGCCTGACAACGAATAAAAGCCAGCCGAATCCTAGTAACGAGAGTGCTGTATAAGCACCTAAAAGATAAAAAAGCCTGTACTGAGGAACAGGCGTTGTCTGAGCAATAAACTGGAATAGCGGCCAAAGCATAAACACAATATGTAGGAATAGATAGATTTTATGCAGTACCGTAATCGAATTAGCTGCAAGAACATAAACAAATAAAACAAGCAGTACGAGAAACATGCTACAATCCATCCACATCATTGCTTCCAATGCAGCTCACCCATTCATCATATCCATCTATTTACATTGTATCAAATGTTTTTTGGATCGACAATAACCTGATCTGCCACTCTTTTAGTTTATTTTCTCTTTTGGCCAATAATCTGACAGCATTCGCTCCAATGAAGGCGTTATATGCAGAAAATCACGAAATTGCTTATATCGCTCCCACTTTTTGTCCGATAATGCAGCTTCGGTGCGAACAGCACGTATAAGCAGATTTTTGGGCGTATGCTCCGGATCGACGAACTCCAGCATTTGAACTTTATAGCCCAGCACCTCCAGCAGGTTACCGCGAGCAGCATCTGTCGTCAGTGCAGTAAATCGCTCTTTCAGCAAGCCCTGCGACAATAGCGGAGCAAGAACATCATTGTCTACCTGCTTGAACAGCTCATGCTGGCAGCATGGCACTGACATAATGACGGACGCCCCCCAATGAACCGCTTTGGCAAGAGCTGCATCTGTCGCTGTATCGCATGCATGAAGTGTCACAACCATATCCGCGGCTTTCAGCTCATCGTAATCCGCAATATCGCCTACCAGGAAGGTAAGCTTGTCATAGCCGAGCTTATCTGCGAGCTTGGAACAGAAATCAATTACATCAGCCTTCAGATCAAGCCCAATTATCGTAATATCCCTTCCTTGCTCGACTGCAAGCAAATGATACAAGGCGAACGTCAGATAGGATTTGCCGCAGCCAAAATCAACGATTGTAATTGGCCTGTCTGCAGGAAGGCTGGGCAGCACGTCCGTAACCATTTCTAGAAAACGGTTGATCTGGCGATACTTATCCTGTTTCTTCGCATGAACAGCTCCATCCTTCGTCATAATGCCAAGCTCAACAAGGAAAGGAGCTGCTGTTCCCTCCGCGATAATACGCTGCTTCTGACGGTTATGCTGCATATCCACAGCACTGCCTGTTGGCGGCTTGCTCAGAATTGCGGCTTTGCCTTTCTTATTGAATAACAGCTGGACATCTGCCTCGACTGTCTTGAATAGGCCCTGCCGATAATCTTCACTCAGGAGCTGGACAATTCGTTCTCCGGCTAGCTCAGGCGACACATTGTCATGTGTCACTTTATTTGCCGTATGATATTCGAACTGGTAGTTCAGCCCGTTCTTCAGCTTGATTGGCCTTACGACTGTCTTCGCAGCCGCCCCGCCATCCTTGCGGCGAAGCTGACTCATCGTCCCCTGCAATAATTGTTCCGCTTCGATCATCTGGTGTATGTCCTGCTGCCATTGTTCTGCCATAATCCCTTCTCGCTCCCTGCTAACATATAGAATGTATAGTGCTAGCCTAACGCCGCCAGCTCTTCTTGAATTTCTTCCCTCGGCAGTCCCCCTGCCGTCAATTGCTCATCATCATACAGCATCAATCTACGATAGAAGGCACTCGCCTCTTCAGACGGAATGACGCCATCCTCAAGCAGCTCATGGAGTACGTTCTCAGCCTGATCGAAGCGCCCTTCCCCTTCGTACCACTCGAATTGCAGCAGCTTGGTTGCCGTGGACAGCTCGAATGGCTTCAATAGGTCGAGCAGCTGCTTCGCCTCAGCAGATGGATTGACAATGGTATGCGGAGCATCCACGAGTGACAGCCTCATGAACAAATGCAATGCCTTCACATATTGGGTATAGCTTGCATCCTCGTTGCCAAGCTCATCATAGATATCGCCTTCCTGCTTAAGCATAATAGCGATAGCCTGGACATTGTCGGTCTCAATAACGCCGTTCTTGGACATGACGGCAAGCAGATCCTTATCGGATAAGGAGCGGATGAGCTTCCCGCTTAATCCGAATCTTTTATCCAGAAGATCATCGATCACGACAAGCGCTTCCTCATGCTTCATCTCTCGCTTTAGCTGCATGACTTGCCCCACTGCCTCTGTCATCTGCTCAATCATTCGCATAAAGAAATCACGTTGGAACACTGGCCTCGTCTCCCCTTCTCACAATCATTTGGCTATAAAGCCTAGGATAGCCTCGGTCATAGCAGCAGGCTGCTCCACCATCCCCATATGTCCTGCATGCTCAAGCTTCACTTGCGTCACGTTAGGCCCATCTACAAGAAATGTTTTCTCGGCTGGGATTACCTGATCCTCCGCGCCAGCAATTAGCAATAGCGGTAATTCAGTCTGCTGCAGAACAGCCGTACGATCAGTCCGCTCCTTCATTCCTCTTGCAGCGCCTGCTGCACCTGCTTCACTTGTCCCATACCCGATCTGCTTCACGCGCTCAACAAGCTCAGGCATTGCTTCCTTATTCTCAGGCGCGAACAGCTTCGGCGCTAGCCCCCCGACAAAAGCCTCAATACCATCTTGATGGATAGCCGCTGCGGCTTTATCACGATTCCCCTTGGCCTCATCACTGTCTGGCAGCGCTGTGGAATGTACAAGACCGAAAGCCTTCAGCTTCTGTGGATATCGCTCTGCGAAAGCGAGAGTAATATAACCGCCCAAAGAATGTCCCAGTACAACACTATCCTGAATACCGAGCTCATCCAGCATACCCGCCAGATCATCTGCATACATTTCCATCGAATATACGTTATCGGACGTTGCAGGGGAAAGCCCCTGTCCTCGCAGATCAGGCGCAATTATGCGCACATGCTGCTTCAACAGTGGAATAACCTGCTCCCAATAGGCGGAGCTCCCGCAAAATCCATGCAGCAAGACAGCTGCTGAAGATGCTCCGACCGCTCCATTCGTGTGCTCCATGGAATCGTAATAAGCGAGCTCAGTACCATTAGGCAGTTTGATCGTCTGCTGTGCGATAGATTGGCTTGTTGTCATCATGTACACTCTCCTCATCAGTAATGGAATAATGTTTCCAAGCATGCTCAACCGCTGCGGCAGCTGCTCGCGCCATCTCCATAACAAGATATAGAGATGTTGTCTGCAAGGTCATGTATGGCTTAGCGCTGTTCATGTTCACCACGCCAGCTATGCTGTAATTGCCGACCGCTGGCAATCCAACACCCGTTGCTTGACCTGGCTTAATCGGGCCTTCGATCGGAATAAAGGTTCCTACGGAGGAAGGTTTCCCTAAGCAGGCATCAACCACAATAACGACGGCATGAGACTCCAGCTCCATGTCTCGAATAGCCCGTCCTACATTATGAGCATCGCAGGGCTGTCGCATCGTGCCGTAGACATTATGCCAGCCCTGCTCCTCCAGCATCGTACCGACCAGTGGGCCGAAGGAATCTCCAGTAGAACGGTCTGTGCCAATACATAGGAAAGCAATTTCTCTGCGATCAGGATACTTGTAGGCAATATCAGCCAAAAAATGATTCATCCTGTCTATATTCAAGGTCTGTTCTTCCTTCATGACACACCTGCTTTTATAATCATTAACCTTATCTTGCTTCATTGTACCCGAATTAGGCTCAGCTGTTCAATTTACAGCATCACAAATTAAAAATATGTTACAATGACGACAGCAAACAGCAGACATGCTTGAAACGACCTTAGCTTAATCTGCTGGATAGAAGGAGGAAATTTCAATGGTTAATTTAGATCAGCCTACAGAACAAAACGTTGAATTTATGATTGAAACGATTAAAGTCAAGCTGAAAATGGCTTCCGCAGCTGCAATGCAAGCCTCTCACTTCAGCATCGAACAATACGAGGATATCAAGGAACTATATGAGGTCGTCGCATCCAAAGAAAAATTCAGCATTAGTGAAATAGAAGCACTCGTATCCGAGCTCGGCAAGCTGCGGGGAAAATAAATTATAATTAAACAAATTATCCCAGTAATAGACATTTAATTTCATCTTTCGACAAATAACAATAAACCGGAGCCGCTCCTATTGGAACGGCTCCGGTTTATTGTTTTATTCGTTCGTCTCTTCTGCATCCAGCGCTGCCAGCACCGCCGCCGATTCAATGGATAAGGAAATCGTTACCTGCTTCTGTTCCCCTTTGAGGAAGTAAGCCAGTCGCTCAAGCTTCTCAGCAAGCTCTGTCCCGCTGATCGTTGTATTCAAGTTGTAATTGAAGCGGTCGGAAGGCTGCTCATCCTGTTGATTGAAGGCTGGACGACTTCTCCATCCCCGATCCTGATTACTACTGGATTGAGCCATAATATGCTCTGGTACTGGATAAAACTTATCTGACTTGTTAACGACCCGTTCGTAAATACGCAATTTCTTGAGCAGCATATAATATTGTGCCGAATGCTTGAAATTCCAAGCCTCTCTAATATCTTTAAGCGTATAATCCATCTTCCAACGCTTGAGCTTCTCGACTTGTTCCTCCGCATCCAGCTGCAAAAAATCATCTAACGGTATTATTGTTTCCGGCATCTTGACCCCTCCGATTACTTGAATACTTGTGAACCATAAGATAAGCAAAGTCCCTGCTTCCTACCAACGACTCCTTATCTTTTGTTAAAATTATTATTACAAATAGTTTTTATTTTCATATAAAAAATACCATAATTTTTTGCTGTTTACAAATTAATTTCTTTACAGAAAAGCATCAGCACCGAAAATGTGCATAATGGCTGCTGTATACAGCAAGCAATCCGGCCTCTTATGGATAAGGAGCCGGATTACTTTGTTATTGCGTATTCTATTAAACAGCCTGTAAACCAAGCGAAGTTAGGAAACGGCTGAATGCAGCTGCGCCTTCCTCCGTTCTTTTGTACACGCCAGCGTCTTTGAGCACTTCGAGGAACTTGCCGCCCGTCTCGCTCTCGACGATCGCCTTAGCCTGCTCCTTCGTAGATGCAGACCCGTGACGCTCAACCAGCGATTCGATCCATCCAGCGTGCTTATGAAGCGGGTGAGAAGCATCCTGAAGCTCAGCTGTTACTGCTACTGCTCCTGTGAGGTAAGCAGCAATTTGCTCCAGCTCAACCTTCAAGCGGCCCGGCAGAACTGCAAGCCCCATGACTTCAATAAGTCCGATATTTTCTTTCTTGACGTGATGCAAATGCTGATGCGGATGGAATATGCCGTCCGGATGCTCTTCACTTGTACGATTGTTGCGCAGAACGAGATCAATCTCGTAATCGCCATTGTCACGCAAGCGTGCAATTGGAGTAATCGTATTGTGAGGAGTCTGGGTGCCATCGCTATTCTCTGTAAAAGCAAGCACATCCGCTTCAGCGTCACTATACGCACGCCACTCATCAAGCAAACGGCAGGCTGCCTTGTGAACATCCGCCTTGGACGAGCCATTCACACGTACAACTGACATCGGCCAGCTGACAATACCGAAGCTCACGCCAGGCACAGCAGGATCAATGAAGCCTGCATTCACCTGTGCCGTTTCCATCGGGAATGTATGACGGCCCGCTTGGAAGTGGTCATGGCTCAGAATAGAGCCGCCAACAATCGGCAGATCCGCATTAGATCCGATGAAATAATGCGGGAATTGCTCAACGAAATCGAGCAGTCTCGCGAATGAGGAATGCGAGATCACCATCGGCTCATGCTTGCCTTTGAACACGATGCTGTGTTCGTTGTAATACACGTAAGGTGAATATTGGAAGTACCACTGTTCACCTTGCAGCGTAAGCGGCAATACGCGAAGGTTCTGGCGTGCCGGATGATCTGCGCGTCCAGCGTAGCCGACGTTCTCCGCACAGAGCAGACATTTCGGATAGTGCGCTTGCGGCAGTGTTTTAAGCAAGGCAATTTCCTTCGGGTCTTTCTCTGGCTTAGACAGATTGACCGTAATTTCCAGCTTGCCATATTCGGTGTCATGCAGCCAATATTCATTCTTCCGGATGCGGTCCATCCGGATATAGTTCGAGTCAATGTTCAGCTCGTAGAAGGCATCTGTTGCACTCGCAATCCCCGATTCCGCTGCTGTACGCTGGAACTTGGCATTCGTCTCTGATGGACGCGGCAAAAGCAGACCCATAATCCGTGCGTCAAGAAGATCACGATAGGTTACGATATTATCCTGAATAAGTCCAATGGAGTAGCCATAATCAAGGAGCGGCTCCAGCAGTGTTACTGCACTGCTGATCTCTTCCTCGGGAACAGCCCCTTCGAAAGGCTCGGCAAATCCGAATAGCTCAAGCAGCGCATTGCGTGCTGCGTTCTCATCAAGCGGCTCAATCATGCCCTTGCGGAGGGCAAAGCGAACGAGCTGCTCAATTCGTATAAGGGTATCCTCAGCAGATACTGAAGCCTGCTCATGTCCTTGCTCTTGTGTAGTCATGCTGTCGTTTACTCCTCTCGACTGATATATCCTTGCGGGTTAGCCTCATGCCATCTCCATGCACTGCGGATAATATCCTCCAGCTTATTGCGCTTAGGGTTCCAGCCAAGATCTGCGCGGGCACGATCTGAGGATGCAACTAGCGTAGCCGGATCGCCTGCACGGCGCGGCTCAATTACAGCTGTAATCTCACGCTCTGTTACTGTACGTGCGATGTCGATGACTTCTTTTACCGAGAAGCCTTGTCCATTGCCCAGGTTGTAGATCGCGCTATCAGCGCCCGTACGTAGACGGTCAACAGCAAGGACATGCGCATCAGCCAAGTCGCTTACATGGATATAGTCACGAATACAAGTTCCGTCCGGTGTCTCATAATCATCACCGAATACAGAGATATGAGGTCGTTGTCCAAGTGCTGCTTGGAGCACGATTGGAATCAAGTGCGTCTCTGGGCTGTGGTCTTCACCAATGCGTCCGCTCTCATGAGCGCCTGCTGCATTGAAGTAACGAAGTGATACGAACTTCAGACCGTGAGCGACATCGTACCATTTCATCATTTTTTCCATAGCCAGCTTCGTTTCACCGTATGCATTCGTAGGAAGTGTCCGGTCGAATTCATCGATTGGCACGTTCTCTGGCTCGCCATAAGTAGCAGCTGTGGAAGAGAAGACGATTTTGCGAACATCATGCTCGATCATTTTCTCCAGCAGGCACAAGGTGCCATAGACGTTGTTATGATAATATTTACCTGGGTCCTTCATGCTCTCGCCAACGAGTGAATTCGCTGCAAAGTGAATGACCGCATCAATCTTGTTCTCCTTGAAGACTGTATCCATAAATTCCGCATCACGCAGATCACCAACGTACAGCTTGCCTCCAATCAGTGCTTCAGGGTGGCCTTGCTGCAGATTATCGACAATAACGATGTCTTCTCCGCGTTCTGCCAGTGCTGCGACTGCATGAGAACCAATATATCCTGCTCCGCCTGTTACTAGTACTGCCATTATCTCATCCCTCTCCTCTTGGTTAAATCTATCTAGACGAGCTGCTCAACACCGTTGCCGATGCTGCACAGGTAGAAATCAGGTGTTAAGCCTGTTGCTTCTGTATATTTACGGCCAACTTCCTCTTTGAATGCTTCAACGCTGTCTTCGTGAACTAGCGATACCGTACATCCACCGAAGCCGGCACCTGTCATGCGGGAGCCTAGAACACCTGGCACTTGACGAGCTGCTGCAACCATCGTATCAAGCTCAACTCCAGTTACTTCATATAGATCCCGTAAAGAATCATGTGAGCTGTTCATCAGTTGACCGAACTTCTCCAGATCATTGGCTTTGAGTGCTGTGATGGATTGAAGCACGCGGTCAATCTCCTCCACGACATGCTGTGCACGATCGCGTACAACCTGCTCTTTAATCAGATGCTTGTTCGCATTGAACTGCTCCAGATTAATTTGGCCAAGCAGTGTCAGCTCAGGGAATGCCGGCTTCAATTCTTCTACCGCTTGCTCACATTGACTGCGGCGCTCGTTGTAAGCAGAATCCACCAAGCCGCGGCGTTTGTTCGTATTGCCGATAACAAGCTTGTAATTGCCTGATTGGAAAGGAATGAGGTCATATTCAAGTGTGTCGCACATAAGTAGGATCGCATGATCCTTCTTGCCATTAGCAACCGCGAACTGATCCATAATGCCGCTGTTAACGCCGTTGAATTCATTCTCTGACTTTTGCGATAGAAGGGCAATCTGAACGGTATCAATAGGGTGTCCTTCTAATGTAAGCAGGGCATAAGCCGTTACTACTTCAATAGAAGCAGAAGAGGACAAGCCTGCTCCGTTCGGGATTTCGCCATGATACAGCAGGTCGTAGCCATTATTAATGCTGATGCTGCGGCTCTGCAGCTCATTCACGATGCCTTTGGGATAGTTCATCCAATCATCGGCTTCATCGAATACGATGGAATCAAGTGAGAACTGCTTCGATGTTGGGAAGTTGGTCGTTGCAAGTCCGAGCTTATTGTCATCACGCTTACGGATCAACAGCGTCGTCCCGAATGTCAATGCTGCTGGGAATACATAACCTCCGTTATAGTCGGTATGCTCACCAATGAGGTTAACTCGGCCAGGTGCATGGAACACCTTGATCGATGCGGAATCACCGCCATATTGTTGTATAAATTGCTGTGTCAGCTCTTGGAGGTTTGCCATTTGCTATCACGTTCCTTTTTATATGATGTGTGGGGCTGTCTGTTCCATTCAAGTATAACGCAATCTAGCGTACAAACAAAATGGCGGAAAGTGCTGTCGACATGGATTTATGTGACTTCTATCTTTTTAGCCGTTCATGTTATAGTTGTGTAAAAGGTCGATTAAATCCTAGACACAACTTGACAAGGCAGGTGCCATACATGCAGAAGCAGGAAACCTACAAGGTCGCCTCCAATCCAGTTATTTCGTACAACGGCCAGACGAATGTGCTGTTCTCAGGGGAGAGCCAGACGAAGCCCTCCCATCGCCTCGGTCCGAAAGTATACGATTTCTACCTCATGCACATTGTACTTGAAGGCAAAGGCGTGTTCATGTGCAGCGGCAAGACCTATGAGCTGCGCGCAGGACACACTTTTCTAATTGAACCCGAGCAGCTGGTCAGCTATGAGTCTGACGCCAACGAGCCTTGGCGTTATCGCTGGGTAGCCTTTAACGGGCCCAAGGCCCCGGAGCTGGTTAGCGAAGCGGGACTGTCCACTGCACAGCCAATAGTCGATACAGGCAGCAGCAGGCGCATCAAGGTGCTGTACAACAGCATCTTCACTACGTTTCGGCGAAGCGACCCGTCTTCTCATCTGAAGGCTAACGGTTATATGCATTTGCTGCTGGCAGAATACAGCACAGCTATTCATCAAGCGGCGGGCTGGTCACCGCTATCTGCTCAAGATGACAACGAATGGCTGCTCCAGCAAATGATTCATTATTTATCTACTCAATATGCCCAACCTGTATCGATTGAACAAATGGCGGAATCTCTTGGATACAATCGAGCTTACTTGTCCCGCTTCTTCAAACGGCGGACCGGCGTGTCACCGGTTACCTTCCTGCTGAAATTCAGAATCGATAAGGCCCGTCAAATGATACGCGAGCGTGAACAGCTCACCATAGAACAAATCTCGGCATCTGTCGGACTACAGGATGCACTCTACTTCTCCAAGCAATTCCGCCGCTTCTATGGACAGTCACCGACAGCTTATCGCGAAGCTATGCGCAGCTTACAGGAGTGATTATTTTTCAAGGTCTCTGCTGGTACGTATGCTCCAATATTGGACATATTATTAGTAGAGGTGATACTTATGACGAAGCTGTTACATACCGGCAGCTTATATTGGCCAACCACACTTAGCAATCCAGCACAATACCCGAAGTTCAGCACTAACCAACGCATCCAGACGGCTATTATAGGAGGGGGCATGTCCGGCTCCATCTGCGGTTACGTGCTTGCACAAAGCGGCATATCGGCTGCTCTATTCGAGAGAGGAACAGTGGCAGGCGGCAGCACTTCAGCGAATACAGGCTTGCTCCAATTCTCCAACGATGTCATGCTATGTGATCTTATTGACCAGATTGGCGAGCTGGATGCTGTACGATTCTATACAGCCTGTAGAACTGCAATAGAGCAGTTCGGAGCAATTGCAGAATCTCTACCGGAAGATGTAGGCTTCAGACCAAGGAGCAGCCTCTATTATGCCACCTCTGAGCAGGAGCTGCCGAAGCTGATTAAGGAATATGAGACGCTCCTTAAGAATGGCTTCGATGTAAGCTTCTGGGGCCCTGATGAGATTGCCGCTCATTTCCCATTCAAGAAGCCTGGAGCTATAGTCACACGTGGCGATGCCGAGGTTAACCCGTTCCAATTCGTTCAGGCGGTGTCAGGTGCAGCAGCAGTTGAAGGTCTGGATATCTATGAGCATACCGATATCGTCTCCCACGAGACCACTCCAGATGGCATTCATATTCTACGAACATCAGACGGTTATGAAATAGAAACCGAGCAAGTGATCTTTGCCATCGGCTATGAGCCCGAGGAACTAAGAGGACAGTTAGTGAAAGCGGATATTAATCGATCCTTCGCCGCGGTTACAGCCGTACAAAATGCAGATAAGCTGGGGCGGTGGCACGAGAGATTCTTCATCTGGGAAACCGCAAGACCTTATCTCTATATGCGAACGACATTTGATGGACGAATTGTAGTTGGCGGGCTGGATGAAGATCCTGGAGAGCCAATCGAAAATGAGAAAGCCCGGCACAAGAGAATAGACAAGCTCTACCAGAAGGTTCTCGCCCATTTTCCCATGCTGGATGCTCCGATTGAATATGAATGGAGCGCAACGTTCGGAGAATCACGCGACAACCTGCCTTTTATCGGCAAAGATCCTGAACGGCCCGGTGTCTATTATTGCCTCGGCTATGGCGGCAACGGCTCGGTATACAGTATGATGGCCGCCCATATTCTGCGGAATTTAATTGTGGGTGAGCCTCACCCTGTAGCCGATATTGTGCGTCTGGATCGTCCAACCTTACAACGGTTATGAGACTTGTCATAGTGAAAAAGCTTTCGCTGCTATATTGCTATAGGCGAAAGCTTTTTTTGTATATATATCCCTCACATCATCAAGGTTAATATGTGAATAGAGAAAAAAATGCACCAATAGCGAAAATGATTTCGCTGTTGGCCGCTAATGAGCGCAGATGAGCGACAATAACGAAATGAATTACCTTATTAGCGAAAGTAGTTGCACGAGCTTGGTATTTCGTTTCGCTAATCTCCTGAGTATGTGGCACACTGGGGTATTAGCGAAATGTGGTTCACCATTAGCGAAAGTAGTTTCGCTAGACAGCTGATTAGGATAGATAAGCCACTCTTTCCCCACTGCAAGCAGAATTATAGCAGGCCACACCACAGCTGCAGCCCCAGCTATTTTAAGAGCCAATTATAATATCCGACGCGCTATTCTCACGGAAGATGCCTTCCGCAATACCAAGTCTAGACAGCTCTGGACCCCCGTCCTTGTCGAGGAGCGACTTACTCTCATCCGTCTCGACGACAATAATTGTAGAACCGTTTCTTATCGCATCCAGACATGAGCCTGATTCCTTACTATCGAGTCCAAGGGCTTGGAGTGACTGATAGATGCCATCCTCATCGCCGACTAACCCATCACCAGCTAAGAAGCTGGCAGCTGCTACTGGGCCTGCATTCCAGCCGCTAACACCGCTCATCCCAGTAACAGGAAGTGCTGTAGCTCCAATAAGTGGAATCCCACTATCACTGCCTGTTGTCTCCGCCCTCGTCTCCGCAAGCTCCTGCACCTCATCAACATGGATATCCGTATCCGCTTCAATACGACGGGAATGCTGGGCATCCTTTGCAAAGATCTTCATTTCTGCCTTCTCGAAGCCCATCTGCTCCAAAGCATTAATTGTATCAATCACCTGCTGCTCTTTTTCGAAAACACCTATTTTTTTAGCCATATTGGTCATCCTCCTTCATAATAATTGCTTTAGGTAGTTATACCCTTTATGCGGTGCAATCAATCAACTGCTTCCAATGTTTGACCGAATGACTAACATTACTGCAGGCAGGTTGTGCAAGTACGCCGTTCAAGGTATGATGGAAGGAAGCAAATTGGAAATCGGACGAGCAGGGGGCAAATCGATGATTCATCGGGTGCTTCGCTATCCCGCGAAGTGGGAGTGGCATGTACTGCAGCAAGAACGGCTGCAAGCGGTATTGGCGAAGGATCTGCCAAGACGCCAAACTAATCGCAATAAAGAAGCATCACCCAGCACTGTTGGGATCGAGCATGCTTCCCTCATAGAACAATTAGATGCAGAAGAACAATTGAACGCTATTAAGAGGCTTCTGCCTGAATGCGCCGACTGGCTCGATAACTGCAGAACTAGACGTTCGAATGAAATATCCGTATCAGAATCGCCTGAGCTAGGGCCTCTCTTGTACGGTACCTTGATGTTCCAAGTATCCGAGCTGTCTGATGACATTCATCCGTTTCACTTCTGGTTATCAGGCAATAAGCTGGTTACTCTGCACGAGGATCTGAGACTTACTATTCGCTTACAAGCAGATTCGCCCGCAGCTAGGCTTGAGAATTGCAAGTCAGCTCCAGAGGCTCTCTTCGTTATGCTGAATGTCATACTAGATCCGTATCATAGCGGTCTTGATGGCTTTGAGAATAGACTTGGCGAACTCGAGAGCAGTATGAGAATCTCCAACCGCACGGGACTGATGGACGTTATCTTCGAACGGCGCTATGATCTTCTCCATTGGAGCCACTTATTCATACCGATAAGGGAGCTGCATGGCGCTGCCAAAGAAGCATTCATGGATGATCTAACGGAAACTGACAGCTTCAAGCGCATTACTCATAAGCTGGAGCGTATTGAGTCACTTCTGAAGCATTATGCCCTTGAGATTGATACGCTCATCTCGATGGATGATGCGATCTCGAGCTTCCGCGGCAATGATATCATGAAGACGCTCACGATTTTTACGGTTCTGGTTGCACCTCCAGCAGTCATTGGGGCTATTTGGGGGATGAATTTCAACAACTTGCCATGGGTTGATACGGAGTGGGGCTTCCCTCTTACTTGCGGCATTATCATTTCAGTAACTGCTGGGATCTATGTATGGCTCTGGAGGAAGGGCTGGACTGGCGATTTATTGACCGGTCGCAAGTCGAAGAAAACAGCAATAATTCAAAGTCCCGGCAGCCGCAGCCGCAAGAAGAAGGCTTCTTCCACAGAAGCCTTATCAGAGTGGCAGCCACAGCCATCTGAAGAGCGGCTTTCCCGCAAACGTCGTGCCTAATGAAGTGAAAAGGGATGGAGCAAGCGTACTACTTGCTTCATCCCTTTTCTATGCCAATTAGCTAAAGAATAAAGGTACGCAAGCACACCATTCACCAGTATTACAGTAGGTATTCCATTGTGAGGTCAGGTTAAGGAGATAGGGCTTGGAGCAAGGATATCCATCATACGTCGTTTAATGGACGATGCTATCCGGGATTCCGGCGTTTCAAATAGCCGTACAGGATTAGACACCCTGTACGGCTATTTTTCATGATTTCCAACATTTTGATTGAAAGCGAGTTGTCTCTCCAGCGAACTTCATGCTCTTGGGACACCCCTCTCAAGAACGCTTCCTACAGCTTCACAGGCAAGCCAGTCAACGCCGATCGATTCGCTGCCATCGTTACTTCATGAGTTAGCCATGCATCTTCATAGGTTGAGCGGATGCGTGAAGCATCCCCTGTCCTCACAGCATGCAAGAAAGCTTCATTCTCCAGATCATAGGGGTTGCTGCGATTAAGGTATTCTGTCTTGCGAGCCGAGCCAGAGTCAAGCAGACTATGTTGGCTGAGCTCAAGTACACCTTTATTCGTATATACATGAAGGCCTGCACGATCCCCACCATCGATCGCACAAGTGTTGCTTATCGTAGCAACCGCTCCGCTAACCATCTTAATCGTTACTGTACCAACATCTGGAACAGTAACTCCCTCTTCTAGGGATGACATATAACGATCACCATAAGCGGCATAAACCTCGGATACTTCACCTAGCAAATAACGGAGCAAGTCCACAATATGCGTCGTCTGTTCAACGAACTGTCCGCCGGAGCCCTCCATCTTGCGCCACCAGCCCACACCCGGCATACTGCCCATCCAATAGCCCAGAGCCATTAAAGCCGTACGCTCCTGAAGCAGTTCTTGTGCTCTGCTTGTCCCATCCATGTACCGAAAATGATAACCGGTGGAGGTAATGAGTCCACTTCGTTTAACCGCTTCCATAATAGCTCGTGGTGTCTCCAGATCGAGGCCAATAGGCTTCTCTACGAGAAAAGGAATACCTCGCTCGACCAGCATCTGCTCTATTTCTCCATGTGCGAATGGCGGTACACAAATATACACTGCATCCAGCTTACGATCATCCAGCATTTCCGTGACCGATACATAACCTCTTGCGTCTGGAAATGGCCGTGCTGCTTGCTCCGCTTTCTCCAAGCTTGTTCCACAAAAAGCTGCGACGTTAACATCCTTCATAGCTGCAAGCTTCTCGGCATGCATTCGGCCAAACCAGCCTGTCCCGACTAGCCCAATCCGTAGCGTCATTAGGTCGTCCCTCCGTCCAATCGTTTCCCTTGCCTACATCGCCATTATACCTGTGACTGGGAAGCTTCGTCCATTCGCAATTACATAACAAGCCCAAACCTTTTTGCAATCTGCCATGCTGTCAAGCTACCGACTTGCTCCTCGGATCATATACTACAACATCAGAGAATACCGGGAACACACGAGCGGAGGGATTTGACATGGCAACTCCAAGGAGGACTCAATCACAACCGCAAGTGCCAGAGCAGAAGCAATCGTCACAGGAGCTCGATATTCGCACGGCATTGTTCTTGGCTGCCGTTTGCGGACAAACTTACTTGCAATTCGATAATAGGGATGGTTTATTCCTTGTGCCGCGTACCTATAGTGTGGTAGGGACGTTCTCGGGGAAGGCCTACGACGAGACGGAGGAGCCCTTCGGCTTCATTCTTGAGTCTGAACGTTCCTGTGTACTAGCGTTCAGAGGCTCTGGCTCAGCTGTTGATTGGGTATCCGATTTCATTGCGCAGCAGACCTCCTATCGTCCCGTTAAGAATGCAGGGCAAACACATAAGGGCTTCACAGATATCTATATGTCCGCTCGCTCCCAAATTTTAACGCTGATCGAGAAGCTGCCTGGCGATAAGCCTCTCTTCATTACCGGACATAGCTTAGGAGGTGCGCTTGCCACACTCGCTGCCATCGACATTGCATGCAATTCCCATATTACCTCACCTATCGTCTATACATTCGGTACGCCTCGTGTAGGAGATCCTAAGTTTGTTCGCTTATATAATAGCAAGATCAGCACCCACTGGAGATTTCAGAATGAATATGATATTGTCCCGCATCTCCCTACGCTCGTCTATCAATCCCCTAGCACCAAAAAAACCTATTATTATATGCATGTAAAGGGGGAAGTGAAGCGCTCCTTCCGAATGGGTTCGGTGTCAGGCAATCATATACTAAGCAGCTATTTCTCCGATTTATTCCGCGAGGATCCTGTATTCGCTTCAACCGTGTGCTCAGAGCCGCCTGGCTGGTGTCCTCTCGTCGACTGATCGCTTAAACGATTTATTGGTTAAACAGCAACCTGCGCATTTTAATGTTCTTCCGATCGGCATTGCTCAGAGATTCCTTTGAATCGATGTTTTTAAGTAGGAATCCCTTCACAAAAACGAACGCTGACGCTTCTCCAGAATCATTAAAATGCTCCGTTTGCCATTAACCTGTACATGAAATGCTCAAACTAAAATCATCGGGGATTCCGCCGGGTCATGCTTCCAGGTTTACCGAAAATCAGCCTAGAGGTCGGTTGACTTTCGCTTGCCCACTTGCTTAAAAAAGCTGCAAAGAGTCAAAATCGACAAATAGCGTTGCAGGGTCTGCAACGCTATCTGTATGAGAATCACTTCGTAATTAACTAATGCGAGCCGTTGCTCCAGTGGAGCCCCACTTAAGCAGGCAGAATATACAGCAATATAGCGAAGAAATGAACGATCGAGCCACCTAGCACGAATAAGTGCCATACAGCATGATGGTAGGGGAATGCGCGCCACATGTAGAATATCGTTCCGAACGTATACAGCAGCCCTCCCGTAATGAGAAGCTGCAGACCGCCTGGGGCAAGATGAGCAGTCAGCGGCTTCCATGCAAAAACAATTAGCCAGCCCATTGCGATGTATACGATAGTCGAGGTGAACAAAAATTTTGATGCAAAAAACGATTTGAACACGACGCCAACCAGTGCACAGCCCCATACAACTCCGAACAAGGCCCAGCCAAGGGAGCCCTGAACGATATGCAGCAGGATCGGCGTATACGTCCCGGCAATAAACACATAAATACAAGAGTGATCAAGTGATTCGAATACTCGCTTAGCTTTGCCCTCAGGAAAGCTGTGAACGAGTGTAGATGCTGCATACAGCAGCAGCATAGCAGTACCGTATATGGTGAAGCTGACGACGTGGAATGCCGTTCCTTTTGTTGCTGCAAAAACGATAAGTATTACCAGCGCTGCAACGCTAAGTGCCGCGCCAATGCCATGCGTAACCGCATTCGCTATTTCCTCGCGTCTGGTGTAGGTATGGGTGCTTGCCATAGCTGAATTCCTCCATCCGATCCAAGGCATCCATGATTAGGATCTACCCTTAAGTTTAACGAATCAGCTCCAGCCTTTCAACCATTCCCGAACTCGATCGAGCGTTTTATCCAAATTGCAGATCGCATCCTGATCAATATAAGGCTCTTGATGCCTGAAATAGTGAGCATGACCGCCGATAAGAGGAATGCCCTCCACTATGCCGGGCGCATACTTCATATGGTTCCATTTCGGCATGATCGACTTCTCGGCAGACCAGCCGCCCCAGCTCCCTATCCGGCTAATCGGATCATTAAGAATGCCAGTATGATCCACCGAGTGGAAATAGCTGACCTTGTCTCTAAGCTCGGGATGAATGGGAATACGCGGAGAGCCCACCTGCACGATACGCATATTACGCGAGAGCTTATGCTTATGAAGCATTTTACCCGCCTGATAGGCAGCTATTCCGCCTCCACTGTGACCAATAAGCAGCAGCGGGTGATCAGCCTCACCTTGAAATGTCATCTTAATCTTATCGAATACAGCTCGCCCACCGACACGGCCCATGGCAACCCGATTCGTCAAATCGGTACCCACCTCAATAATCTGTCTGTACAGGCTGCGGCTTGCATCACCATAAGGGTGAAAAACATGAATGAATGGTTCCAATCCATCCGATCGGAATAACCGGTCCAGCTTGTCTCTGCATTCATTGAAGGCGGTTTGAGTCGTTGCAACACCGGCAAGCAAATAGACGCTTATTGTAGATGGTTTGTTCGCCGTCATCGAAATCCCTCCGTGTTATTTTAATCAAAAGTCATGTATTCATTATGCGGGAGGACCCATCATTTCATGCTCGGATATAAATATCCCTTTCTTTCCATCTCACCTTATAGCCCAGCTTCTTAGCCGTTGAAGCAATCGGGAGCGCATTCACCTTCCTCATAATGGGGATGATTCCTCTATCTTTATAACCGCTCCATATGGAATACGCTATAGGTGTGACCTTTATTTCCATTCCAGTATGCTTACTCGAAACCGTCAAATCCCCATTGTCCTCCCGCTGGATAGAGAGCTGCAGCACTCGGCTGAAGAATGCTTCATCTGCATAGAACAGGCCATCCTTCACGAATACATTGCCTCTATAGGTGAACCGCTCCTTAACCTTGCTTCCGCCTGGAATATCCTTCGGTGATACATCAGATAAATAGTGGTCATCCTTTATCGCTTCTTTATAAGCATGCAATACCTGCTTCTCCGTCGTAATCGAATAATCATTGACTCGCCGAGATGCATTGTATTCCGTTACATTATTAACATCGAAATAATAGATCGCCTTAACCCTTGGATAGAGCTTAGGCAGGTTCAAGTAAAGCCTTTTTATTTTGTCAGCCGCAAAATGATTATCCTGCGATTGATCCGTCGTATTGTAATGGGTCACGCCATATTCGGACAGCTGGATCGGCTTCACTGTGCTGAAGCGACTATAGACATAATCGAGCAGCTTCAGCGGATCTTCGAAATCGGCTGTCTGATCTATGCTGTCATTATGATACTTCACATTATACACATTAACACCGACCCAATCGACATACTCATCCCCTGGGTAAAAGCTCTCAATCGTTCCCTCAGGCACATTCAGCACCGTCCATATCATCGCTGCCTTTGGCGCTCGCTTCTCGAATACATCATGGACCAGCTTCCAAGTTCGAATGTATGCCTCCGAATCGCCGCTGTATGCGGTCCATGTCCCGTTCATCTCGGAGGCAAATCGCAGGAATATTAACGTATCGGCAGCATTCGCCGCGTCCGCAAAGCCTTGCAAATAAGCATCATCCTGAACAGAGTCCAGCCCATTATTCGGCTCCCATGCAATATGCGGGAAAGCTCCTGCTGCCTTCACCTGCCTCACCCATTCTGTTGGAAAAGGCTCGCCGTACCCGACATATTTGAAAAAGCTGGCATGCTTTTTCTCGGTTACGCGATTGAATTCATCCATGCTGTACCCGATCGCTTGATCCTGCAGAACATAAGCTCCCAAATAGATGCCTTCGGCGGGTTCTCCCTTAGACAGTGAGTATTGGGAGCTGCCTGCTGGGATCACATGAATCGTAAATTCACCAGCTGAATCTGTATCTGTTATCTTATCCGCTGCTGCTCTAGTTCCCTGAATAAAGAGCAGCATGGCACATACGGCAAGAACTCCTAGCTGTTTATGACGCATATTAAGTAAACGTACAATATACAACAAGGAATCTACTTCCTTCCATTGCTATGATTTTATACACAGCATGAAGCATTTTCCTCTCATTTATACGCTGGATGTATGTGTCTGCTCATAATTTTGGAGCATTCAGCTCCATAAAAAAAACCTTCAGCCTCCGCATTTGCGAAAGTTGAAGGTTTCGTCGTGTTGCTACACGCCCATTTTTTTACGTTGGTTGTTAATTTTCTTCGTATTCTGGCTGCGCATTTCCTGCGTACTGGTGGATTGATGCTTCGACCCTGGTCCACCATTCTGATTCTGCTTCTTCTGAGCAAGCAATTGCTTCGCTCTTTCAGCTTGAGTCAGTTTTTTAGGCTGCTCTTGCGTTTCATTCTGTTCGTTCTCAGACATATGATTCACCTCACTTTTATTGGGCAACGGTAATATATCGGGTAAAAGACCCTTTGTGCAGCTGGCATCGATCCGTAATACGGAATAAAGTCTGCTCCAGTTGCTGCTCAATTGGCACAGTCGTTACAATGACCGCACGTCTAGTGAGTCTTCTTACACTTCTCAGCATATCAAGCTGTTCGTCAATCGGCAAGACCGAGCATAAATTATAAGGCATATCGACGATCGCAATATCGTAATTCGTAGTCAGCTCCCGCATATCTCCAAGCTTAACGGTATCCTCCGAATAGCCATAATGGGACAAGTTAAAGCGAGCACCCCGTACCGCAAGCGGGTTGCGGTCAACTCCGGCAATCTGAACTCCCATAGATAGAGCCTCAATCAATACGGTACCCATCCCACAGCAGGGATCAATCACGCTAAGCTGGTCAATCGCTGCTGGCGATGTCCCACTGACCGCGATATTAACGATTGCTCTCGCAACCCGAGTTCCGAGTGCCGTCGAGTAGTTCTGCGGCTTATTCTGATGTTTAAGCCATACGGCCTCACTATCCAGACAGGGACCGAACAACCAGCGGCCATTCAATCGGGTTACACCTAATAGCTGGTCTGGCAAGCGCATCTCTGCTGTGCCATGAATGCTCGAGCCAAGCTCTCTCTCGATCTGTCGCTGCTCCTCGTAGCTAGGCTTCTCACTTGTGACTGTGTACACGACCTTGAAGGTCTCGCCCCTAAGCTCGATCTCAGCAAGTCTGGCGCCAAGCTCGCTTAAGCTATTCTCAGCGAACCAGATATGCATTCTCCGTCTCATGAACGGGCTGCGCTTCGGATCAAGCTCTAACTCACTTACGAGATAACCCTGCTCCGGCTCCAGCTGGAACAAGGAACGAAGCTCCAATTCACATAATGCTGCTTCATCCTCATGACAGGCGAATGTATATACATAGCTGGACGTCAGCTTTGTGCAGGCTGTGATGATGGCGTCTCCTTCGTCTCCTTGGTGTCCAGGCTTGAGGATACAACGAACTGCTCTGTCTCAGCTGACAGCTCAGCTACACGTTTCTCAAGTGTCCGTACAGCACGCTGAAGCTTGAACTGACGCAATCCTCCAATAAACCCTACCGTTAACCCTCCGAGCAGAGTCGAAGCCAGAATAACTAGAATAAGCGGAAGCTGTGCCTGTGTAAACATAAAGTTAACCTGCACAGAATCAACATTAATGACCGCGAACACTGCAATGATAAAAGCGAACAACAAGGCGCCTATAAGCAAGCTCTGTCCTTTCACTGGTATTCCCACCTTTCATGTGAATATTGTCTCATTTTACCACACAACGAAAAAGGATGCCCATAAATGCTGGAGCAGCCTTCTTGCAAGCCATCCCAAGAGGGTGTCAAGCTTACAAATACGTTTAATATTCAGCACATTCGGGTAGTCATTAGCGTAGAGCCTTCCTGGTTCTGGAAACAAAATCATAGTTCCCTGTATGAATATCGTTCCATTATTCCACACTAATACGTATGTGTGTAACCTGAAGGAGGAACCTCTCATGACCCAATCAAACTCCAGCACGTCGAATACATTCCCGCCCCAGCATCAAGATCAGCAGCCTGGCATTGAATCCTTAATGAATCCTCTACCTGTCTATAAATCCGATACCTACAAGCCTGCCGGCAAGCTAATGAACAAATCGGCTATTATTACCGGAGGCGACAGTGGAATCGGACGGGCAGTTGCCATTGCCTATGCCATGGAAGGCTGTGATGTCAGCATCGTCTACTATAATGAGCATGAAGATGCTGCCCTTGTTAAGAACGAGATTGAGCAAGCAGGCAGACGCTGCCTTCTCATTCCCGGCAATATAGGAGACGAAGCCTTTTGCCGCAGTGCAGTTGAACAGACTGTTCTCGAGTTCGGCAAGCTCGACATCGTCATTAATAATGCGGCTGAGCAGCATGTTCAGCAGCGTCTTGAGGATATTACCGCCAAACAGCTTGAAGCCACTTTCCGTACGAACGTATTCGGTATGTTCTTCGTCACCAAAGCTGCATTGCCATTCCTGAAGAAGGGCTCATCCATTATTAACACAGCTTCCATAACAGCCTATCGAGGCAATCCAACGTTAATTGACTATTCTTCCACCAAAGGTGCAATTGTCTCCTTCACCAGAGCCTTAGCGGTTAATTTGGCTGGTCAAGGAATACGGGTTAATGGCGTCGCTCCAGGACCGATATGGACGCCTCTCATCCCGGCAAGCTTCGATGATCAGTCTGTGTCAACATTCGGCTCCGAGCAGCCTATGAAGCGGGCTGGACAGCCTTACGAGCTGGCTCCTGCATATGTCTACCTAGCCTCCGAGGATTCTAGCTATGTAACGGGGCAAGTCATGCATATTAATGGCGGCGAAGTGATTAACGGATAATAATAGAGGCCGCCTGTCCAGATGTAGCTGAACAGGCGGCCTCTATTGACTATAACGGCTGAGTACCGATTATTGTGCTGTTTCATACCAGATAATCCGATTGCCGAAAGGGTCGCTGATGCGTATTTCCCTCGTCCCCCATGGCGTATGTTCAATACCGGGACGTGCATATTTATAGTTCTTAGCTAGGAGCAGCTTATGGTACTCCTCTAGGTTGTTCAGCTCAATTCGGATCGCCCCTCCAGGCGTGCAATCGCCATGATGCTCGGATAGATGAATCAAGCAGCTGTCGAATGAAACCTGCATATACAGTGGGAAATCCGTCTCAAAGCGATGCTCCCAGTCCACTTTGAAGGACAGGAAATCCATATAAAAATCCTTAGCAAGCTTCTCGTCAAATATCCGTAGAATGGGGATGACCGGCTTCATATTGAAATAGGATTGATCCATTGCCCTCTCCTCCTAATGCGCCCATAGCTGACGCTCTGTTTGTACCGTTTCGCCTGTGACAATTGCTTTCTCCATCATGAGTGACAAATAATAATCCTGCGATGCCTCAGCCAGACTGTAGAATGATGAGCCGCCCTGCACATACAGCCCCATTCGCAATAAACTCGTAGCAATCGCAATCTCGTCATCCGATAATCTTGCACCCTTGAATGGATTTACGTACAGCCATTGCTCTCCAGCTGTGATGCCTCTGTGGTAATACCCCTCCAGATTGCCATTCTGTCCAGTATCTATCCTCTTCAGCTCCATATATACAGGTGTCTGATAATCACTTAAATAAGCAGCAGATTGATCGACGATTTCTCCATGACTGCCTCTTACCAATAGACGGCTTCGTCTAATCCAGGAGAAATACTGTTCCCTTGTAAAATCATACACCGCCAGCTTATCCCCGAACCGCAGCGTAACAAGCGACTGCATCGATTCAACCAGCTTCTCTTCAGACGGATCACCTTGGCGGCCAGGCCCGTCCACAATCGGCGCTGAAAAGCGTTGTCCGCAAATGACCGCATCCTCATAATCAATGTTAAGCAGCTGGCGAATAAGGCTGATCCCATGATAATCATGTGCCACGGATACTTGAGCATGGTGGACCTCACCAAGCTTCCCTGATCTTACAAGCGCAATTCGTGCAGCATGCATGGGTTGGAATATATACTGCTCTGCTACTTGCACCTTGGCGTCTTGTGGCAGAGCTTGATGCAGACGAATAAGGCTGTCTAGATCAGCTGCAGGAGGTGTCTCTGCGAGCACCGGGATGCCGCGACCTGCAAGCTCCGTTATAATAGCTGGACTAGCTGAGCGCGGTACCGAGACGACAGCGAAGTCAACATCCACCTCCTCAGACATAGTCTCCAGTGTACGGTAAGTACGAATACCCCATTGCTGCTCGATGACTGCTCCTTTTTCCTCGTTCCTGACAACCATAGCTTGAATGCTGAACTTCTCCGGCAAAGCCTGTGCAATGCGGATATAAAACTCCGCCCGCCAGCCTCCGCCAATAATAGCTATTGATAGCGGTTTCTTCATTCTGCCCCCTCCATATCATCCATTATACTTACTAGAGTAAAGAGCTGAGATTGTTATTTCAGCCCATCCTCATCAAACCGTACATGAGCTTTTCCCTCATATGCTTTCCGATGCTCGTCTTTCATGCGCATGCCTCTTTACAATAACGTTCTCAAGCCAATCTGTTTGGCTATAAACTTCATCTCTTGGAAGGAACTCATCCATCTCCAAAAGCTTGTATCCTCTTTCTTACCATGCCGTTCCCTTTCGCCGGAGGATTCTTCACTGTTGCTCCAAGTTCTATACAGCTTCCATGGCCTTCGTCTATGTAAACGAGACTCGGCTTCCTCTTTCCCCTCTTGCGAGGCCTTTTTGACGATGCGGCAGGATTCACTTCATGTTACGGCCTGACAAGTGGCTTGCCCTGTCTCCGACAGCTACTTTTATCGATACGCTTCTACGCACAGATTTCACCGTACGCAGGTATTCCAGCTACAAAGGAGGCTTGGCCCCTCCTTCGGTTGGACTTTCACCAACTAGACGATGGGTGCCTCTGGGCACGCTATACAAAGAAAAAAGATCTCTTACAGGTAGAGATCTCCAGACTGTCGAGAAAGTCTCGACTGCCTGAAGACCCTCAGAGGGCCTTATTCTCTGCGAAATGGTGATCTGCAAGAAGAATAAGAACCTGCCGGACCGGTAATGCGCAGCACATAGCTCCAAATGGTACTTAAACCGGTGGTTAGCTAATGAATAAGACCCTCAGAGGGCCTTATTCTCTGCGAAATGGTGCTCTGCAAGAAGAATAAGAACCTGCCGGACCGTTAACACGCAGCACATAGCTCCAAATGGTACTTAAACCGGTGGTTAGCTAATGAATAAGACCCTCAGAGGGCCTTATTCTCTGCGAAATGGTGCTCTGCAAGAAGAATAAGAACCTG